>JAGGRS010000094.1 GCA_021159475.1 Candidatus Methanophagales archaeon | reverse complement strand
CCGTATCTAAACCTTTGGTGGTGACCAGTAAAAAGAGTTTCGATTACGATAACAATTATAACCTGAATGGCTAACAATGACCCCACGTGAAGCTCCTTAAATTATATTATACGCCACCGTCAAGAAGTATATAAAACATAGTGGATAAAAATGGGCGAAGAAGACAAAAAATGAGCATCAGAACAAGATTAAGAGACTTCATATTGACATTTGACGATTGGTTCTTCTCCGTAGTGAGCTATGAACCCCGCTCTGGCTCCGGGTCTGAGTCTGGAGCGGTGAAATGCCTGCTCCGCTATATCCCCGACGAATGTGGAACACGTATCTCGAATCGAAACGGCAGGCGATACAGGAAATTGGACTTCAATGAGGCTTATGAGTTCCTGCGGCAGCACCGCCCGCTATACGTAAGGGATGTGCACCATGTGCCAGAACATGATATAAAAGAGGTTCTTCGCCCTGAAGCATGGCTACCCGCTGTTGCAGAAACCGATGACCGGGTTGCACGGATTTATGAACTCCTGCGTTCCCGTTCTCGTTCTCATATACCCGCAGACAGGATAGGCATCACCGGCTCTTTCTTATGCGGGCTCAATACCCCCCATTCTGACATTGACATAGTTATTTACGGACTGGAGAACTTCAATCGTGCAAGGGAGGCTGTGGCATCAGCGAAAGAGGAAGGTATCATTCGTGATATAGATGATGCCACATGGCGGCAAATATACAGGAAGAGGAATCCCGAATTGAGCTATGAAGAGTTCATCATGCATGAGAAGAGGAAAAATAACCGCGGTATAATCGGTGATACATACTTTGATATCTTATATTCGCGCGATTGGGCAGAGCTGGCTTTATTGGACCCTAAGGATTACGAGCCAGGGCGGAGAATGGGCTACCTCCAGATAAGGGCAGAGGTGAAGGATGCCTCTTTCTCATTTGATAGCCCCGCGATATATCGCATAGAGCATCCGGAAATAGACAAGGTGCTCTCATTCACTCATACCTATGTGGGGCAGGCGCAGGAAGGCGAGTGGATAGAAGCGCGAGGTGTGGTGGAGAAGACGGCACATGAGACCAGACTGGTCGTGGGCACTACGCGTGAAGCGAAGGGCGAATGGATAAGGTGCCTCTCTACTCATACTTCGAGGGGCATTTGACCAGTAATTGCGAGGCATTTACATGGTAAGGCGAATCGAGCGTGCCAATAACAACCACCTTCAGCCCCTCTTTGAAGCCCTGCGGTACCGGCTTCCTGTATGTGACGTTAATAGTAGCCTTGCCATCTGTGATTTTAAACGAGAGTGAACCATCTTCCCCCCAGCTCGTAGAGCCATTGACAACGGTATCCAGGATCTGGACTTCTTTATTCAAATACCTGTCATTCCCCGCCACCTGTGAGACACTCATGTAGGGACTGAGGTAAGAAGAGAAGACATCGTATGCTAATGCACCACTCAGCACAATCAGAACTGCAACGACCATATAAAGTGGTTTAATCTTCATCTTCGTCCTCATCTCCTTCTTCAACTACCTCACGCTCTAAATCCCCTATCCTCGCTTTAAGTGCCGCCAGCCGCCTGCTCAGCCACAGGAATAGCACCAGTATAGCTGTCCAGTATATGATAGCAACCACAAATACGCCTCTATACACCATTCACGCACCTCCCCTCTTATACCTGTGCCTGTATAACATCACATTAACGCGGTCCTCCAAAGACCATAATGAGTATGCTACTATAAAGAGATAAGCGAAGAATAAAGAAGCTGCAACGATATTTGATATCAGAGTTACCTTTACAGGCATGGACAGCGTTATCTCCTGCGCTCGCGGATGCAGCGACTGCCATAGCGTCACAGAGAGGAAAGTCAGGGGTATGAGCGAAAAGGCAAGGACATTATACACCGCCCCTATCACCGCTCTCCTATCCACATCACTGATGGAATACTTCACAGCTATGTAGCCTGCGTATGCAATCCAGAGTATGAGAGTGGTTGTCTGTTTAGGGTCCCAGTTCCAGTACAATCCCCATGCGGCATTCGCCCAGATCGCTCCCGAGATCAAAGCTACTATACCATATACCAGTCCTATAATCACCGATACTTCCGCAGCCATATCATAGCTCCTCGTCCTCTTCTTCAGATACATTATGCTCGCCACGAGCGAGATGAAGAATGCGAGATAACAGACCAGAGCGGCAGGTATATGAGTGTAAGAGAAATAAATATCGCCCCTTACCGGGTGGACTGCCACATAAGCCATATATGATGCTACCACACTCAATATAGCGCCAATAACAAGGATAATATCACGCTTCATCATTCTCTCTTCTTTTATATGCATTTTTATATATAAACATAATCTCTCTTTGTGCTAATTACCGATGTGATTGGTTCATGACACAGTCAACGATAGCGGTGGATGTGATAGGAGTATCAAAGCGATATGGTTATCTTGAAGTATTGAGGTCTGTATCGCTGCGCATAGAGGGTGGAGAATTTGTAGCCATATTCGGGCATAATGGCGCGGGAAAGACAACGCTGCTGAAGTTGATTGCCACGCATATCAGACCCTCCGCCGGAACCGTGAAGATATTTGGTGAGGATGCATTCCGTGACAGCGGGATAAGAAGGAAGATAGGTCTGGTAACACATTCAAGTTTCCTCTATGACGAACTTACAGTGCGTGAGAATCTACTGTTCTATGCCAGGCAGTTCGGCGTCGAAGAACGCAAATTCCTCGATACCGTTGAGTTCCTCGGTATGAACCGCTGGTATAATGTTCGTGTGAAGGAACTCTCACATGGATTGAGGAAGCGTGCAGACATAATCAGGGCGTTGATACATGAGCCCGATTTGATACTGCTGGATGAGCCTTTCACCGGGCTGGATAGTGAGACCTGTGAAGTGCTCGTGAATTACTTCGAGGGACATAGAGGTAAGAAGAAGACGCTTTTGATAGCTTCACATTCACAGGAGTGGGTAAAGAAGGTCTGTGATAGAGCTATCACACTGCGGCATGGCAAAATAGCCGGTGAGTTCTCGTTTTGATTATTCATTCCCAATCAGCCGTGTTGCTATCTCTTTGATAGCCGCCTTCAAATTCGCTTTATTATCATAATCATAAGCCCTCAGTAAAGCATCCAGATTAAAACTATTGCCATGTTGCCGTTGCTGCTGCTCCTTCTTTGACTCTATGACCGAGATGAGATTCCTCAATGCCCGCTCTATGTCATCCACTATACTCACAGTGGCATATCTTGAAGTCCTTGATAAAGGATTCAAATCTATGGTTATCACCTTCTTACCCATTGCAATCAGTGCTTCGCACCTGTCACCGTCTTCCAGCGGTGCAAGAACCACATCCGCGCTATATATCCCCTCGCGTGTAGCCAATGCGCGGGCATGCTCAATCCCGGGTATTCGCGAGTCCGGCTTGTCACCAAGCACGTGCTTCGCGCCCTCTCGCTCTAATAACTCCTTTATTCGCTTTACACGCTCCTCAGTTCGATGGAAGAGATTCACCTCCAGTGGTGCGTTTATCAATCCACTCAGTATAACCATCTCCTTCGATGCCAGTGCGGCAACATTGCCATTGACCGATAGCACAGGTCTCTTCGCCATCAATAATAGCGCAGCAGCCACTTCTGTAGCTCGCAATG
Source organism: Candidatus Methanophagales archaeon (assembly GCA_021159475.1). Lineage (GTDB taxonomy): Archaea > Halobacteriota > Syntropharchaeia > Alkanophagales > Methanospirareceae > G60ANME1. Next base: position 171 of record JAGGRS010000094.1, on the reverse strand, counting down.
CCGACTCTAATGTCCGCTCCCCCATTAAATAATCGAATGCTTCTCCTCTTCCATGCGCTATCAAGCCATGAAGTGACGTTATACCTGCTTCTATACCAGCCACGAGCTTCTCTCTTCGCTTCAATGATTCATACCTCGGATGTGACTTCGGGATTATCATTTCTTGTTCCC
>JAGGRS010000084.1 GCA_021159475.1 Candidatus Methanophagales archaeon | reverse complement strand
CGGCATACCGTTGCCCGTGTTACCTTCCCCTTCCCTTGTTATCGGGTTCACCACATTCGGTCGCAGGGGGATTGCCGCTGTTGCTTCCTCCACACCCGCTCTTATGCCGCGCTCGATGTCCAGAAGTGAGATATTATCACAGCGACCGAGCCTAACGAAGAAGATGGGGATGCCCGTATCCTGACATAAAGGTCTGTGGAGTTCCTCTGCGAGTTTTACATTCTCAAGCATCGCCTTCAACTGCACTCTCGCTATCTCGTCCGTCTCATCACGGTATGCACGTGCTAATGCCTCTTTTACATCCCCCGGCAGGCTCGTCTCGGCTTTACTCAAGATTCTTACCGTTACTTCCTTTATCAATTCTCTGGTGATCATCGGCATGCAACATATTTTATTTATCCTCCTTTATAAATGGCATAAAGGGAGCGATGAGTATGAGCAATGGAAGAGAGGGAGAAAGAAAGGGCTAAGACCAGGATATTAATAACGGACCACATCTCGGAGGAGGGTATAAGGAAGCTGCGCGAGTTCGGAGATGTGGAAATCCGTGTGGGAGTGAGTGAAGAGGAGTTAAAGGCTCGTATTGCGGATTACGACGCCTTAATTGTGCGCAGTGGCACGAAAGTGACGAGAGAGGTGATAGAAGCGGGCACTAAGCTGAAGGTGATAGGTCGAGCGGGTGTGGGAGTGGATAATATAGATGTGGACTCAGCGACGGAACGCGGGATAATGGTGGTGAATGCCCCGGGTGCGAATACGATATCGGCAGCGGAACACACCATAGGGATGCTGCTCAGCCTGTCGCGGAAGATACCGGCTGCGAATCAATCATTGAAATCGGGCGAATGGACAAGGAAGAAGTATATGGGCGTAGAGGTCAACGCTAAGGTATTGGGCATAATAGGACTGGGACGAGTGGGGGGAGAGGTAGCGAAGAGGGCAAAAGGGCTTGGTATGCGAGTTGTCGCTTATGACCCCTTCATATCGCAGGACAGAGCAGGTGAGCTCGGTGTCTCACTCATGAGCTTCTCTGAGGTGCTATCTATTTCTGATTTCATCACCATTCACGCACCCCTGACGAAAGATACGTATCATCTCATCGGTAAGGATGAGTTTGAGAAGATGAAAGATGGCGTTAGAATCATTAATTGTGCTCGTGGCGGTATAATAGATGAGAACGCACTGGTAGAAGCGATAAGGAGTGGCAAAGTGGCTGGTGCTGCCCTTGATGTCTTTGAACGGGAGCCACCACCCGCAGATAGCGATTTACTCAAGCTCGATTCGGTCATAGTCACACCGCATTTGGGCGCGTCAACGGAGGAGGCGCAGCGGGCTGCAGCTATTGTCATTGCCGACGAGGTGATAAGGGCACTGGAGAATAAACCGGTGCGGAATGCAGTGAATATGATATACGTGGAAGAGGAGTTGATGGGCGTGATAAAGCCCTATCTGGTACTTGCGGAGAAGCTGGGGCGATTAAGTGCGCAGCTCATCCCGAGAGATAGCCGTATAGAAGCGTTTAATGCCTCATACGAGGGTGAGATAGGTGTAGCGAGTATGGATACGAGGTTAATCACGGGAGCGATGCTGAAGAGTTTCCTATCATGGTTCACCGATGGTGTGAACTATGTGAATGCATGGGCGATAGCGAAGAAATTCGGGATAAAGGTTACGGAGAGCAAGAGCGAGGAGGTTGAGAACTTCTCATCAATGGTCACACTGAGAGTGAGAACGCATGGTGATGCGGGATTGAGCAGGGCAGTTTCAGGCACACTATTTGGTAAAGGGGACATCAGAATAGTGGGATTGGATAATTATCGCATAGATGCTTCCCCATCCGGCTTCATGCTCATCTGTTCCTTTATTGATAAGCCGAGAGTGATAGGACCCGTTTGCACCATACTGGGCGACCATAATATAAATATCGCGGGTATGCAGGTTGGACGTGAGAAGGTGGGAGGCAAAGCGGTCATGGTATTAAATGTGGACAGTAGCGTCGGTATAGAGCTGATAGAGGAGATAAAGAAGGTGCCCAATGTCATGGATGTGAAATTGGTGAGGTTATAGTAGTGGCATGTGGTGAATCATTCACCTGAAGAGGTCTTCCTCTTTGCTGAATAGAACTTCTTTTATACCAGATTCGGGTTCACTCTCACTTCTTCGTTCCAATACCAGCTCATGCACTCCCCGCACTATAACTATGGGAATTCCCTCACTGAACTCACCCATGACGAGATTGGCGGCGGCACATACCTCATCTGCTACTGCTTCCTTTGTTATCCGCGCCACCTTCCCGAATCTGTCAAGCTCGCCTCGCCGGTCAAGCAGCGCCGGAAGTCCGGAGACGCCTATGCATATCCCGGTCACGCCGTCACGGAAAGCCCTGCCAAAGGAATCGGATACAAGAACGGCGACCTTCTTGCCACTCCTCTCCTCTATCTCCCGTCTGAGCTGTGCAGCACTCGCCTGAGGGTCCTCGGGTAGCAGAACCGCCATATCTTCTCCCACATTCGATTCATCAACGCCCGCATTTGCACACACAAACCCGTGCCTCGTCTCCACTATTATCATGTTCCTCGCCACCCTCACGAGCTCTCGTGCCTCATCCAGTATAAGCTGGACAATACGTGGGTCTTTTCCGGTAGCTCTGGCAATTCTCATCGCTTCTCCACTCACTTGCAGTTCGGGAAGTGAGACAACCCGCCCTTCACTCTTCGAGATTATCTTCGAGGTGAATACAATAGCATCACCGTCTTCTATCTCAGTTCCCATATCATTGAGTGCATCCATGAAGAGCGTCACCAGGTCATCCCCTTCTCTTATCTCCGGCAGCCCCTCTATGCCTATTACCTCCAGCCGACGCACACGTGCCATAGCATCTCAAAAAGATGGTAAAGAATCGTAAAGCTTTTATATATTATTTCTTCATAGTAGATAAAAATCAGGGTAATGCAGTCAACATTATTCGCTGATTCGCATTGGTTATCAACCGAGCACACATGAGTGCTATAGAATAGGGGATAAGAGGAGATGAAGAAAGAACTGATGGATATACTCGCCTGCCCGGTATGCAAGGGCGACCTGGAGCTGGAAATAGAGGAAGAGGATGAGAATGGGGAAGTAGTGCGGGGGACTTTATACTGCCGCAATTGCGATGAGCGATACCCCATTGAGGACGGCATACCGAATCTATTGCCGCCTGAGTTGCGCAAATGAAATGAAAGGAACGCATCGCAATTCCGGATACTATGATACAACAGCTCATATACCTCAGCCGAAGAGCTGAGAATTCAATAGAGTTTGAACATGAAGTCCTGCGGATTCCACTGAATGTGGGTGAGGAGACGAGCTTTGAGCTCCGTATCATCAATTATGGCGAACCTTCGCATCTCCATTTCTCACTCAGTGAGGAGATAGCCGATAGGGTGATGCTACTACAGGACAAGGTGTATGTGATAGAAGAGGAGAAGATAACTGCGATTGCGCGACTGCCGAAGAGCTATGCGGGCACAGGTGTAGAATCAGGGCTTGGTGAGATCACTGTGAGTACAGGCTACGGCGCGGTGAGGGAGAGCTTTATGGTTGAGATTGTCCCTGCAAAGGGCAGGACTAAGAGAGAACGGGCGGAGAAGCATGTAACAGGGGTAAATGTAAAGGTAAAGGAGCCGAAGCGAGAAGCAAAGGCGGTAGCACACCTTCAGGCTAAGAATAAGAGACAGAAACACATCCGCCATTCTCATATACTGGTAACCTCAGTCTCAACAGCCCTGTTCTTACTCTCACTCTCCATCGTTAGCCTCTCTTCTTATCCATTCTCCTTCATCTTCGCTATCATTGCCTCTGCTCTATTCCTGCTCATCATAGTCTATAATGTATAAAAA
>JAGGRS010000152.1 GCA_021159475.1 Candidatus Methanophagales archaeon | reverse complement strand
CCGCTCAAATAGATAAGCCCCTGCGGCTATCATTCCCGCAGAGACTGCGGCACTGATGAACATATCAAGCAGCACGGGAATCTCTGATACCCCCAGCAGAGTGGCTCTTAAACCATCAACACCATAAGTCAGCGGGTCTATATACCATGCGGGTAGAAGCCATGATGGTAGAGTCTCAATAGGGAATAACGCACCGGAGAAGATAATTATGGGGAACACAATGAAGTTCATCACCAGCGGGAATCCATGCATGTCCCGCATGAAGGAAGCGAAGACCAGACCAATACCAACAAAAGTGAAAGAAATTGAGCACATGAATGCTAACGATGCTATCAGACCGGGGACATCCTTTATTTTAAACCCCAGCAGAGTGCTTAACAGCAGAATCATAACGCCCTGCATCAATGCGGTAGTTGAGCCACCCGCAGTTCTACCCAGCACGATGGAGAGCCTCGATACCGGTGCCACCATTACCTCCTTCAGGAAGCCAAATTCCTTGTCCCAGAGCACGGAAATACCCGCAAATACTGAGCTGAAGACCATCGTCATTCCTACTATCCCGGTCGTGAAGAACCCGGTATTGGTCACCCCTTCCGGCATTTCGGGTATGGCTGCGTGACCGAAACCCAGGCTGAGGAATGCGAGGAAGAAGAGAGGCATCCCCAACGAGCCAACGATACGACTCTTTGCACGCCACAGCCCCTTCATCTCCCGCAACCACAATACATAAATCGCTCCAACATCTATTCGCCTTATTCGCTTCAACACCATCGGGAATAAAAAGGAGATGAAATAAAGAGGTGGTTAATATGAAGGCATACCACCATAACCACCGGACATACCGCTGCCACCACCACCTTCTGGCGGTGGACTCGGTGGACTCTCACGCTTTGACATTATCACGTCATCTATCCTCAGTATCATCACCGCAGCCTCAGTTGCGGATGCCACCGCCTGCCTCTTCGTCCTCAACGGCTCTATCACCCCTCTCTCCCACATATCCACGACCTTACCGCTATAAACATCCAGACCCGCAGTCTTTTCACCTCGCTCGTGCGCGGCTTTCAACTCCACCAGTGTGTCTATCGGGTCAAGCCCGGAATTTTCTGCCAGCGTCCGCGGGATTATCTCCATCGCCTCCGCGAACTTCTCAACCGCCAGTTGTTCCCGACCCTTTAAAGAGGCACTGTATGACCTCAACCGCAAAGCCAGTTCAGTCTCCACTGCACCACCGCCCGCAACTGCTTTTCCTTCCTCTATTATGCTCCCCACTACCATTAGCATATCATGCAGCGCCCGTTCAACCTCGTCAACTACGTGCTCCGTTCCACCACGTATAACAATGGAGACCGCGTGTGGATTCTTACAGCCCTCTATGAAGACCATCTTATCGCCTCCTACCTTCCGCTCTTCTACGAACTCCGCATGACCGAGATCAGCCTCACTCAGCTCTTCCAGGCTCGTTACCACTTTGCCACCCGTTGCCTTCGCCAGCTTCTCCATATCGCTCTTCTTCGCTCGCCTCACTGCCATAATACCCTCTTTTGCAAGGTAGTGCTGCACGAGGTCATCTATACCCTTCTGGCATATAACCACATTTGCACCACTTGCCTTTATTCGCATCGCCATCTCACGCATCTCTCGCTCTTCTTCGTCCAGAAATGCCTTCAACTGGTCTGATTTGGTTATCCTCAATTCTGCACTCGTCTCCGTCTTCCTCACCTCTAAGGAGGCATTAATCAGTGCTATCTTCGCTTCTTCCACACGCTTTGGCATCCCCGCATGCACAACCTCCTTATCCAGTGCCATACCCTGAACCAGCATCGTCTCCCCTACTTTCCCACCGGTCTTCTTCTCCACACTTATATTATCAATATCAACGACACGCTCACCGCCATGCCCGGTCTCTGTTATTAACTTGACCGCTTTTATCGCTATATCAGCGAGGAAATCACGAGAAGCCTCGGCGAATTTGCCTGTTATCGCCGTCTTTGCTATCTTCTTCAAATCCTCCTCATTCTCTATATCAATATCCACGGCAGACTCGTCCAGAATTTCCTTCGACTTCTCCTCCGCGAGTCTATAACCAAGCGTGATGACCGAAGGGTGTAATTCCTGTTCGAGTAGCTCTTCCGCCTTCTTCAGCAGTTCCCCGCCTAATACCACAGCCGTCGTCGTGCCATCGCCGGCAACCTCATCCATCGTCTTGGCAACTTCCACCACCATCTTCGCTGCCGGGCTCTCTATCTCCATCTCCTTCAGTATCGTCACACCGTCGTTCGTTATCGTTACGTCACCGAGTGAATCAACGAGCATCTTATCCATGCCCTTTGGTCCCAGCGTAGTACGAACAGCAGAAGCGACTGCCTTAGCTGCATTTATGTTCGCACTCTGTGCATCCCTGCCTCTCACCCTCTCACTACCCTCTTTCAATACCAATACGGGTATTCCACCAAGTGCTGCCATTTTTCCTCCTTCCCTTCTCGCTTAATCTCTCTTAATTTAATACATATCAATGATTAATAAGTTTTTGCTAAAGAGAGAGGAAGAGAAGGAACGGAGACATGAGGCTGGTGATGAAGTTCGGTGGTGCAGCAGTTGCAGATGGTAAGAGGATAAAGGCAGTTGCAGAACTGGTGAAGAGGATTAAGGACTCAGGTAATAAAGAGCTGGTCGTTGTCACTTCCGCTCTCTACAATGTCACCGATATGCTGCGCGAGAATGCGCTGAAGATGGCGAGAGAAGGTGAGATTGAGAGTGTAAAGGACTTCGTTGCTCAGATACGGGATAAACATGAGCGTGCCGCTTCTGAGGCGATAGCCGATGAGCGGATATTGGAAGAGGTGAAGGGGGAGATAAAGCAGAGAACAGGCGATATGGAGAAAGCACTGATTGGTATATCCCTCCTCGGTGAGTTGACTGCTCGCTCCTGCGATTACATCGTATCTTTTGGTGAGCGATTGGCTGCGCCCATACTGGCTGGCACTCTGCGTTCAATGGGTATTGATGCAATTCACCTCTCAGGCGGTGAAGCGGGGATAATAACGGATGAGGGATATGGCAATGCGCAGTTGATAAATGGCGCGGATGATGAGATAAGGGCGCGAATCCTGCCACTGCTAACTCAGAACAGGGTACCTGTGGTCTGTGGCTATATCGGTGAGACGAGGAAGGGGATAATAACAACACTCGGTAGAGGTGGCTCCGATTATACTGCTACACTGATTGGTGCAGCGATAGATGCAGATGAGATATGGCTGTGGAAGGAGACAGAGGGGATAATGAGCGCAGACCCGAAGATAATAGATAATGCCAGGAAGATACCGTATATATCATACATAGAGGCGATGGAGCTCTCATATTTCGGCGCTTCTATACTGCATCCACGTGCAGTTGAGCCGGTGATGGAGAAGGATATACCGATTCGTGTGAAGAATCTGTTAAAGCCCGATGATGAAGGCACACTCATCGGAAAGGAGCCGGAACACACAGAGAAAGCGGCAAAAGCCATCACTATCATCGAGAATACCTCCATCATCAATATCGCAGGTAGTGGTATGAGGAGCATATCAGAAGTTGCAGCACGTATATTCACCGCTCTGGCTGCGGAAAATGTTGATACCATAATGGTGAGTCAGGGCTCCTCTGAAAGGACTATCTCTATTGTTATAGACGGTGCGCAACTGCAGAAGGCAATAAATGCAATAAAGAAGATAAATACCATGGGCTCTATAATCCGCGACTTCACATCCAATAGCAATGTCTCCGCAGTTGGTGTTGTGGGTGCCGGTATGGCGGGAACGCCAGGAGTAGCAGGTAAGGTCTTTTCCGCACTTGGTAAGGAGGGGATAAGCGTGAGAATGATCTCTCAGGGCAGTTCGGAGTATAATATCTCATTTGTGGTGAAGCGTGAAGATGCATATCGGGCAGCTCGTGCCATACACGAGATGTTCAGGATGGGACAGTAAGTG
>JAGGRS010000212.1 GCA_021159475.1 Candidatus Methanophagales archaeon | reverse complement strand
AGCGATGAAGTCGGCGGTAAGTCCCCCTTGCGCGAGCCGGGGGATGAGAGCCGACACAAGCTTTATATTTCTTACCCACCATATAGTCATCGTCTGCTTGGCTGAGAGAGCCGGCAGAACCAGGCATGGGGCATGCCGAAGTGACGCCTGTGGAGATCAAGACCTCCGTAACCCGCCTTCCACACGGAGCAGAAGCGAAACGGTCCCGCCGAAGGGGGACCTCCGCTGTGGGTGCGTGGGGACCGAGTCTGGTCGCTGAAGCAGGAAGCCCCTTGCGCAGGCTGGGGGTAGTTCGCAGAGATATAGAATAAACAGCAAGCAGCCTATGCGACTGGCGAAGAAGTACAGCCCCGAGATAGTGGAGCGGAAGTGGTTAGAGGCGTGGGATGAAGCGATGTATCACTTCAACCCCGCCTCTGGTAAAAGACCCTACATCATAGATACGCCACCACCATATCCTACCGGTGATTTTCATATCGGTAACGCACTTAACTGGTGCTACATAGATTTCCTGGCGCGATACAAGCGAATGAGGGGCTACGAGGTGATGTTCCCCCAGGGCTGGGATTGCCACGGGCTGCCGACGGAGGTGAAAGTGGAGGAAGAGCAGGGCATATCAAAGCATCAGATAGACAAGCAGGAGTTTCGTGCGCTCTGTAAGGAGCTCACCAGACGTAACATAGAGCAGATGAAGGCGATGATGAAGCGATTGGGCATCTCCATCGACTGGAGCAGGGAGTATATCACGATGGATGACACTTACAGGCGATATACGCAGCAGTCATTCATAAAGATGTATCGAGAAGGGCTGATATACCAGGCAGAGCATCCCGTTAACTGGTGCCCGCGCTGTGAGACAGCAATAGCCTTCGCCGAGGTGGAATACGAGGATAGGGACGCATATCTGAACTATCTGCTATTCCGGAGGGTGGATAATAATGAGTATGTGGAGATTGCAACTACGAGACCGGAGTTACTGGCGAGTTGCGTCGCCGTTGCCGTGCATCCAGATGACGAGCGATACAAGGACATTACGGGAAAAGAGCTGGAAGTGCCCATATTCAAGCAGCATGTGAAGGTGTATAAAGACGAGGCGGTGGACCCCGAATTCGGAACCGGAGTGGTGATGATATGCACCTTTGGTGACCGGCAGGATGTGAGATGGTGGAAGAAGCACAATCTACCACTGAGAGCATCAATAGACGAGCGTGGCAGAATGACCGCGATAGCGGGTGTGTATGAAGGACTGGATACCGTGGAGTGCAGGAGCAGGATAATATCAGACCTGGCTGATAAAGGACTGCTTAAGAAGCGAGAGCGAATAAAACAGAATGTCGGCGTCTGCTGGCGCTGTAAAACGCCCATTGAGATCATTTCCACACGACAATGGTTCGTGCGTGTGAATAAAGCCGAGATATTGGATGCCGCAAAAGAAATAAGATGGTATCCCGCTCATTTCCGGTTGCGACTTGAGAATTGGGTTCAATCTATGGATTGGGACTGGTGTATCTCGCGTCAGCGTATATTCAGCGTGCCCATTCCCGTCTGGTATTGCAAGCGATGTGGAGCGGTGAAAGTTGCTTCGGAGGCGGAACTGCCGGTTGACCCCACAGTGACGAGTCCGAGCACACCGTGTTCCAGTTGCGGTGGCACGGAATTTGAAGCCGAGGAGGATGTGCTGGATACATGGATGGACTCTTCTCTGACCGCGCTCTGGATTGCCGGCTGGCACTTCGATACCGACAGCTCAGAATTTGAGTTCCCGGTTGATTTAAGACCGCAGGGGCATGACATAATAAGGACATGGGCGTTCTATTCCATCCTGCGTTCATTAGCCCTTGCACACAGGATACCATGGCGCACCGTCCTCATTAATGGTATGGTATTGGGCGAAGATGGCTACAAGATGAGCAAATCGAGGAACAATACTGTATCGCCCGATGAGGTGATACAGAAGTATGGGGCAGATGTATTCAGGCAGTGGGCGGCGATTGGGGGTGCCACGGGCTCTGACGTCCAATTCCGGTGGAAGGACATAATAGCAGCGAGAAAATTCATGCAGAAACTCTGGAGTATACTCAGGTTCTCATTGCCACATCTCGCCGAATATGATACCAATGCCAAAGAGCCCGAATTTGAATTGGAGGTCGTTGACCGCTGGTTGCTCTCCAAGCTGAGCAGACTTGTTAGCGCCGTGACAGACTCGATGGAGAACTTCCAGTTCGATGAGGCGATGAAGAGTATCAGGTCGTTTGCATGGTATATACTCGCGGATAATTACATTGAACTGGTAAAGTCGCGGTTATATGGGCGTTCTTCTTCCTCCTCTCCATCCACCGGTAGAGAATCTGCCAGATATGCGTTATACCAGACACTGAAGACCCTCTCTCTTCTGCTCGCACCTTTTATCCCCTTCTTCGCTGAGGAGATGTATTCGTGTCTCAATTCAGGCGGTGGTAGTGTGCACAGGGCTGAATGGCCAGTGCCGGGTAAGATAGATATAGAAGGAGAAGCAGAGGGTGATTTAATCGCTGCCATTGCCCAGGCAGTCAGGCGATACAAATCAGAGCGCGGCATAGCGCTAAATGCACCTCTGGATAAGATAATTATATTCACAGACGATGAGATTGAGACCGGGGATATAGAGAATGCAACGGCGACGAGGGTGGAGGTGCGCAGTGATGCTGATGTAGATGCTGATGCACTCAATAGAGATAAAGGGACAATGGTGGATGTAAAAGGAACGAGAATAATGATAATATAATTAAAAGGGCATAGGTGGTGAAGATGGCGAATGTAAAGGTAAAGGGTAAAGGAAAAGGCAGGAGGAAGGCGAAGGAGGAGGATAAGAGGCGAGGCAGGCGAAAAGAGCAGGGGCTCATGTCCTCCGCGGGCTTGATGCGATATTATGATGTGGAGGAATCAGCCGTAAAACTCTCGCCAAAGACCGTTCTGCTCGCTGGCATTCTTCTCGGCGTCGTTATACTCGGTCTTGAGATATACTTCGGGGTCTGGCCACACTGAGCGGAGATGCAACGCATGGTGGATATAAGTGATAAGGAGAAGACACTGCGGATTGCAGTGGCATCGGGCAGGATAAGATTAAAGGCGGGCACTGTTGCGAAGCTGAGGAAAAAGGAGATAAAGAAAGGCGATGCACTCGCATGTGCGGAGGTGGCGGCGATTCTCGCAGTGAAGAATACGCCGGGTGCGATTCCCATGTGCCATCCCGTGAGTATAGATGCGGTGGAGGTGGACCTATCAATAGAGGAAGAAGGCGTGAGGGCAGCGGTAACGGTCAAGTCGGTGGGTAAGACGGGAGTGGAGATGGATGCGCTGTATGGGCTATCGGTAGCTCTGCTCACTATCTGGGATATGGTGAAATCAGAGGAGAAGGACGAGACCGGTAATTACCCCCATACATGTATAGAGGAGATAATGGTGGAGAAGAAAGAGAAACAGGCACTATCACTGGACTCTCGCTCCACCGGTCCCGGAAACAAGTTCCTGCAACCGCGCCTGTAATCTCTGTGCTTCCTGCTCTATTCTCTGCAGTAATGATGCTGTTTGACGTTGTGACTCCTCCAGTTCCCGCTTCTTCTCTTCAAGGAACTGTATAGAGGAATCGGGGTCTTTCTCCGCACTCACTCCGCCCCCTATCCGCACTATTACCCTATCGGTAGTGCTAAGAGTGACATAAATAGAGGAACTGGCACCTATCGGCACTATCAGTTCATCGCCAGGTTTCAGGCTCTTCAAATGCTTTATCGTCTCTATCGCTCTGTCGTGCTCGGATATCGCCTGCTGAACCATGACAAGCTCCTGAGAGGCTGTCTCCGCCTGCGTCTGATACTGCCGTAATCTCAAAGCCAGGGACTGCACTTCCGATTCTTTTTCTTTCCTCTCTTTCTCCTTCTCCCTACCCTCACTCACTCCTCCTTCCATTCTTACCACTCTTAATATGTTATTCTA
>JAGGRS010000076.1 GCA_021159475.1 Candidatus Methanophagales archaeon | reverse complement strand
ATGGCAAAATGAAGATAAGGGCATCGGTGCCTGCAAAGGTGATATTATTCGGTGAGCATTTTGTGGTATATAACAAACGAGCACTCGCAACCGCATTAAACCTGCGACTCTCTGTTGAAGTCACGGGCAATGATAAGAGTGGCTATCATCTCTACATTGAGAATATACCCTCTTTCGGGTTCCAGATGGAATTGGCAGAAGGGAAGGCGCAGCCATTTATAAATTATGCGGGGGCATCAAGCGCCATTGCGTATGTCAGAGGCGCAATTGAGTATCTTGAATCGAAATATGGTATAGAAGGCGGTGTGGAGATGAGGATAAAATCCGATATACCGCTTTCCGCCGGCCTGGGCTCTTCCGCCGCAACTTCTGTCGCCACCATCGCCGCACTCAGGAGATATTTCGGTGTGGATAGTGGAGAACCGAATCTGGAAGAGATAAGAGAGGATGCACACCACGTAGAGAAGGCGATTCAGGGCAATGCCAGCCCTGTGGATACCGCTATCTCCGCTTATGGGGGCTACGTAATGATAGAGAATGGAGAAGTGAAGCGCCTGAATCTGCCCGCGATAGACCTGATTATAGGCACTATCGGCTGTATCCCGCTGGGTGTGAGTGTTGAGCGAATATCGGAACTGAGCCTGAAGACGAAGAAGCTCGTTGAAGCCGTTAAAACACGAAGAGAAGCATTTAAAAGCGTATTTGAACACATCTTCAACGCCTCTGACGAGCTAACAAAAGAGGCAATCCTGGCACTGGAACAGCGTGATTTTTATCGCCTCGGCAGCTTGATGAATATAAATCATGGCTTGCTCGATGCCATAGGAGTCGTTCCTCGCCGGTTAAGTGAGCTGGTGAAGCTGTCACAGGAGTTGGGTGCACCTGGAGCGAAGGTGACGGGTGCAGGTGGTCTGGACGAGCTGGGAGGTGCAGGCTCTGTTATGGCACTGCCGCCGCCAGGCGACTCAAATGGCGCGATAAAGATAAAAACCGCTATGGCACTTACTGGTGCACTCGCGATGGTTTTGAAGACGAACGCAAAAGGGCTGATTGTTGAATCTGTTTGAAATGAGCGAGATTATCGGGCGTTATGGCTCAGGAGCAGGAGCAAGAGTCCACATAGAGACCTTTGGCTGCACTGCAAATGCCGGCGATACGCAGAAGCTGCGTGCTATATTGAAGAGGAGTGGATATCAACTGGTAACGGACTATAAAAAAGCCGATTGTGTCATCGTGAACACATGCACAGTGACGAAGCGGACGGAACTGAATGTGGTGAAGCGACTGGAGGAACTGAAGAAGCAGGGCAAGCATGTAATCGTAGCCGGGTGTATGGCTGCGGCACAGCCCGAACTGGTGAAGAGCGTTCTGGGGGAGGATACAATTATGATAACGCCCGAAGAGCTATACCCGGTTATGGATTTTGATTTTGACAAAAACTCCTCCGTGGTTGGTATAATCCCGATATCAATGGGCTGTCTCGGAGAATGCACCTATTGCATTGTGAAGAGAGCGAGGGGTAGACTGAAGAGCCAGAGTCCCGATAGGATATGCAGCGCGTTAAGGTCCGCAGTGGCGGCTGGTGTGAAGGAAATAAGGATAACAGCCCAGGATTGTGCCGCTTACGGGTTCGACCGCACGGATATGGCTGTGAAACTACCTGAGCTACTGCGGATGCTGACCGAAGTGGAAGGCGATTTTAGAATTCGTATAGGCATGATGAACCCCTTCACACTACTCCGCATCATGGACGAGCTCCTTGAGGCTTTTGAATCCGATAAGGTGTTCAAATTCTTCCATATACCGGTTCAGTCGGGCTCTGATAAGGTGCTAAGCGATATGCGCAGGAATTACAAAGTCGCTGACTTCGTAGAGATAGTGAGAAGAATAAGGAGGCGATTCCATTACTGCACCATCTGTACAGATTTTATCGTTGGATTTCCGACAGAGGATGAGGATGATTTCCGGGCGTCATTGCAGCTACTGGAGGAAGTGAAGCCTGAGAAGGTGAACATTACGCGATTCTCACCACGACCGGGGACGGAGGCATCGAAACTCAAGGACATGCTGGCTCGTGATAAGAAGATGAGGTCGCGAACGATGTCGGCGATTTATCACAGGATGGCACTTGAAGCCAATAACCAGCTGATAGGAGCGGAACTACCGGTTCTGGTTACCGAACGCGGTGATAAAGGCGGTGTGATTGCCCGTGACCCATCTTATAAGACGATAATATTGGAGGAGGATTTGCCGCCCGGTTCATTCCATAAGGTGCGTGTGAAGGATGCGAAGAGCACTTATCTGGTTGCCTCTGTGGTTTCATGACCCGTGTCCAGTTCTACATCTATCACGTCCAATTCCTTCACTTCCGCTTCTATACCCAGCAAATCGCTCAGGTTCGGTCTTGTTCGTCCTCTATCTCCTGAAATTAACTCCTTTACGTATAAGCCACCATCACACCTCACTTCCAGCTCGCATGTAGAACCACCGTAGTTCAGCAATTTCATCCCGTATATTCGCCTGCTGCGTATCAGGTCCGCCCGGCGATGCACCACCCTCAAAGGTGTCCTCTGCTCTATCACTGCTCCGTCAAGCTCTTGCACCGCTTCCCTCAACTCCGACTCAGCTACAGCCCCTCTTAGCTCCACTCGCATTCGGTAGGTCTTTCTCGCATTCGCATTCTTTATCCGTGCAACCATCTCTCTATTTACATACTTGAGATTGGTGACTTCCAGTTTTGCTCTGTTCTCTTCGTTCACCTTCTCTTCTAAGGCATGCAAATCCACTCGCTGCCGCCGCTTCGGCGCTCTCAGCTCCACCACGAAAGGACGACCAGAGCCGAGCATTCGTGCATCTATGTCCTCCCTCCCACAGCCGTGCAGTATCACATCCTCCGCTCCATACACATCCATAATAGAGCCTTTTATCAATTCCTCAACCGATTCCGCATACATCTTACCGGTGAAATTGCATCTCTCACAGCCCTTACCATGACATGCACGGCAAAACCATCTCGTCTGCGGTATTCCCCGCCTGTACTTCCTGTATCTGCCATAGATGAACAGAGGCTTCACCTGTAACTCAACATCAAAATCACCGCTCCAAAGGTTCAATATCACAACAACTTCGGGCGTATCAAAATCCACCCTCTTCCCCGTCTCTTGCTCTATCCTCTTACCCACCTCCCTGTTCAGCTCCGCTTTCAATGGCTCGGCAAATAGCGCTCCTGCTATCTCCCACATCATTTCCTCGTTCTCCATGAGCATTCCACTCATCTTCGTACCCACGAGAAAAGTATCGTATTCATACTGTTTCAGCTTCGCCAGTGCCGCTCTTACCCACTTATCCAGATTGTCATTCTCAAATAGACCGTTGCACAGCCAGCATTTGCCACTCGCCAGCTCTTCTCCGCCTTCGCTCAGTATCTCTTTCAATACCTCACCGCGTCGCTCATTCGATACGCCGGACGAGACCTTCGCAAATTGCCTGCCAAGACAATGATTGCAGATGGGACCTGGACTCTCGCGTATTATCTTCCTGGCTATCTCTATTATCTCCCTCTTCTCTAACTCCGCCCTCAGCATCTCCTCTCTCTTATCCCGTGTTAAAATATCTCAAAGTGATGAGCCTGTAGAAAAAATATTATACAATAACCAATAACAAATATAAACGAAATGATAATAGCAGAAATAGCAGTCCTGCCGATAGGGACAGAGACGCCGAGCGTGAGTAAATACGTGTCAAGAGCAGTGGAGGAGCTGAAAAGGTTAGGATTGAGACCCGAACTCACCGCTATGGGCACTATATTTGAAGCAGAAGGGATGTCTGTAGTCTTAAAGGCGTTTGAAGCGGTGCACGAATCGGTCTTCGAGCAAGGTGCGGAAAGAGTAGTTACGACCTTAAAGATAGATGAGAGGAGGGATAAAGAGGGGACGATAAAACAGAAGTTGGAATCAGTTACATCAGCTCAAAAAA
>JAGGRS010000031.1 GCA_021159475.1 Candidatus Methanophagales archaeon | reverse complement strand
TTAAAATATTCAAGTAATACATTGCATTCTAATATGTCAATACAAAATATCAATATCAGCACCCAGCCTGAGGATGTCATCAAAGAAAGCGGGATAAGAAACGCTTGCGCATTCCACATCCCTGACCACCGTCTCACCTTCTGTGCATAGACCCGCGAGTGTCAGTGCCATTGCCAACCTGTGGTCACCATGCGAATCCACCTCCGCTGGTTTCAAATTACCCCTGTCTGTGCCCTCTATCAATAATCCATCCTCCTGCTCCTTTATCTTCACACCCAGTTTCCGTAATTCACCCGCGAGAATGCTCAATCTGTTGGTCTCCTTGTATCTCAGATGTGGAACACCTGTTATCTCAGTATTACCTTCAGCAACAGCCGCCAGAACTGATACCGTGGGTACCAGGTCAGGATTCTCACTCATATCTATACTTATACCCCTCAATTCCCCCCCTCTTACCTCTACAACACCGCTACTTCTGTTCCAGCGCATATCCACACCCATATCGCTCATTATATCCACTATTCGCGAATCACCCTGTGCGGATGGTAAGAGATTCGTGACCTTCAATCTGGAATCCGTAAGTGCCGCGGCAGCCATGAGATAGGAAGCGGAGGAGAAATCACCCGGTATCGTGAATGTTCGCAGGTCGTAGCTCTTGCCCGCGGGCACATGGAATGTGAGATGTGAACCCTCTTCTAATTCTAATTCTTTTTCCTCTACTTCCACATCCACTCCCGCTTTTGTCAGTATCTCAAGCGTTATCCTCGTATATGGCACGGATATAAGGTTTTTTGCCCTGATATGAGATTCTTGCTCCGCAAGTGGGCAGGCAATGAGCAGTGCGGACACAAATTGCGAGCTAATAGAGCCATCTATATCGGTATCACCACCTCTTAGCTTGCCTTTTATTACTATTGGCGCTGTGCCATCGCCTTTTGTCGAGAATGCCTCCGCACCGAGCTCGTTCAATGATGCCAGCAGTGGACCGTTTGGTCTCTTCCTCAACGATGCATCTCCAGTTATTACCGAGGCGCCATCTTCGCAGAGAGCGGAGATCGCAGTGAAGAATCGGAGTGTGGTGCCCGAGTTCTGAGCGTTTATCACATCATCAGGTGTAGCAGGTCTGCCTTCCACGCCTTCTATCACTATCTTCTCACCCCCTCCTTCGAGCTCTACAACAGCACCCAGAGATTTTGCAGCATTTATCGTCGCTTCTGTATCTTCAGAGATAAGAGGGGCTATGAGCTCACTCCGCGCACCAAGTGATGCTATTGCAATCGCCCGATGCGTGTAGCTCTTAGAAGGTGGGGCATCTATTTCACCACTTATCCGCGACCTCCGCACTATCGCTTTCATACCTACACTTCTTCTTACTTTGACAATGCCACATTTAATAAACTTCAGGAAAAGCTTTACAGGCTTATATATCAACTCCATTATGCTATGACCTGAACCACCACCCAATACGCTGCACCCCCAATTGCCGCTGCCAGCGGAATGGTTATTACCCATGCAGTCACCATTCTCCACACTTCTGGCCACCTTATTCGCTGCAGGCTTTGAAAGAACGTCCCTCCGATTACCGCAGAACCTATTACGTGCGTAGTGCTTGCGGGCATGCCTGCTAAACTCACCGCTACCACTGCGAGTCCCGCACCTGTTTCCGCTGCGAACCCGTGTTTCGGCTCCAGTTTTGTCAATCGCCAGCCCATTGTTCTTATTACCCGCCAGCCCATTAAAAACGTGCCCAGCGCCATTACCGACCCACACAGTATCTTTACCCACCAGGGCACGGGAAATTGCTCTGGATGCTCTACAAAAATGAAACCGCCGGTTATTAATGCTGCCGTTATTATGCCCATGGAATTTTGCGTATCATTCATACCGTGGCTGAAAGCCATAAAGGAGGAGGAAATAATCTGTAGCTTTTTGAATCCCCTCTCTGTCCTGGTCGCCGGCGTAGTTTTGAAGAATCGGAAAAGCACCCAATTGATGAGGGAAAAGAGCAAAGCACCAGCTACAAAACCCGCAAAAGGACCGAGCATAATGGCGATGAATACCTTATCTGTAAGCACCCTCCACTGCACTATCCCCGTTCCCCCTGCAACGATTCCCGCACCGAGAATTGCCCCTACTAACGAATGTGTCACACTTATAGGGATGCCAAAGGTGGTGCAGACATAAGTCCATATTATTGCGCCGGCTAAGCCACTGATGAGCACCATGAGGAAAGTCTTAGTCGGTAGAGCCTCTGGCGGAATGATTCCCTTACCAATGGTCTTCGCTACCGCTGTAAAGGCGAGAGCACCGAGGACATTAAAGAAACTCGCCAAAGCCAGTGCCTTCAGCGGCGTTAACGCTTTGGTTGCAATTACCGTGGCAATCGCATTCGCACTGTCGTTCGCGCCGTTTAAAAAATCATAGACCAGGGCAAGAGCGGTTATTGCGATAACAAATCCCAGCACCGTCCCCATCAATCAGATACCTCCATTTAATCTAAACGTCTCCAGGATAATTTGCCACTGGTCCATTGTATCTTCTAAGATGTCCACTATAGCAGGGAAAAAATAGGGTCCAGCCTCACTATTTATTCTGGACCCAGCTTACTTTTTCACTTCCGCCTTCTTACAAGGTATGCTATCACTGTCAGTGCAACCACCGCCAGTATCAGTTCGAAGCCTGGTGGCGTTGGTGTTGCTGTTGCTGTCGGTGTAGCTGTTGGTGTTGCTGTTGCCGTAGCTGTTGGTGTCGGTGTTGCCGTGGGTGCAGGTGTTGCGGCGGGCGTTTCAATTGGAGCCGCTAAAACCCTCTCTATCGTCTCTTGTGGTATGAACGAACCGCCCTTTCCGAGTATATCACCCTCGCAGCCTTCACAGAGCACTTCCGGGTTTCTGTGACAGAAAGCGCAGTCTTTTGCCTTATCTGTTACTGTGTGCGAGAACCACTCGCCATATCCCATGTGGGAGGCATTATCATAGAAAGCCTCCATCTTGACGAACGTTTTTATCTTGCCATCAGAAGCCTTGCCAAGATAGAACTCGTCAGACACGGGCTGCGCACCTTTACGGGTATCTAAGTGGCAATTTTTGCGGTTCAGTGTCCATCCCGAATGGCAAGCGATGCAGTCGAGTTTATCCTTATGTATCATGTGCGCATCTATATCGGTTGAATATTGTGTCACCGCCATATTTTTGACGGTCTTTCCTGGACTGTTGTGGCAGTCCTCACACTTTGTCGTCACTGCTTCAAGCTGGCTCGTGTATACGTTTCCATCCCCATGTACCTCAGCCGCATTATGGCAGTCCGTGCATGTTAGTCCCTTCTCATAATGAATGTCAGGTGCTGGTCCTTTTTTCTTATGCCCCGGCATGTCTCCTACAAAGGTCGCAGTTTGTTTCTTAAAGTGGCATTGGTCACATGTCGAGATATTTTTGCTTATGTCTTCTTCATGTGGGTTCTCTCCATGGCACTTCTGGCAGGTGGTGGCATGGCATTTAGAGCAGTTCCACTTTGCATAATACTCATCCATGTCTATTCCGAACTCTTTTGCCGCAAATTTCGCATACTCGCCCTTCATTCCCGCACCGGTGTAGTGCAGCGATGTATTGAAGTTTGCTTCTTTGTCTGAATGACAGGCACAACCGAAGTCTTCTGCTGCTGCCGCCGCAACAAATGCCAGCGATATCGCTATTGCTATGACTGAAATCATCACCAGTATTCTCTTTGCAACCGCTTCAATATCCGGTTTTACCATGTTTCTTTCCTCCATACTTTATAAAGCATTTAAAATTTAGATGCGAATATTTATAAAAGCCTTTCGTTTTTTCTCGCATCCATGCACCCTGCCTTATATCCATCCTATTCTTCACCACGCTATCGCCGTATGATAACAACTTATGATATATATTAATACAAATTATATCAGCGATAAACCCTCTTGCTATCCCCTATCACTGAAACGAACTCACAACATGAAAGGGAGGGGGCAGACATCACCT
>JAGGRS010000232.1 GCA_021159475.1 Candidatus Methanophagales archaeon | reverse complement strand
CGCATTCCAATCTTGCGAGCAAGCTGGACGTATCTATCACTTCTGTCTTCTCTACCGCGAGCCGCTTCCTGCTCTGCAAGCTCAAATAAACGCTTTATCCGGCGGAGTGCAATCTCCCTGAAACTCTGCTTCTTCACCATTTAATACTCACGCTCACCTATGAAATCCGCTATTTTTATAAGGAATTCCTTAGCATCCGCTCTGAAATCAGAATTCTCCATCGCTTCTATTGCTCGCTCGGTATTACTCCTGACCAACTGTTTGGAATAATCAAATGAGCCCGTTCTTCTCACTATTTCCCGCACCGCCTCTATCTCATCTGCTGTAATATGCTCATTGCCCATGGTTCTCAAGATGAATCGCCGCTCATCATCGGTGCATCTCTCCAGTGCATGCAGAATCAACAGTGTCTTCTTCCCTTCACGTATATCAGAACCTACCGGCTTGCCTATCTTGGCCTCCCTGCCGAATAAACCCAGTATATCATCCTGTATCTGGAATGCAATGCCAAGAGGAATGCCATACGCACTCATGACCTGCAAATCGCGCTCTCCCGCTCCCGCGAGAATAGCACCGAGCTGAAGTGGACCCTCTATTGTATAACTCGCGGTCTTGAGTCTATGTATCGTTAAAACCTCATCAGCGGTAATGCTCCCCTTCCTCTCCGACATTATATCCATGATCTGTCCATACCCCACCTTTCTCACTATCTCTAAGTATTTGCACAGGGCTCGCCTGACATATCGGGCGTCGAAATCCGAATTTGCCAGTGCTTCTTCACCGTATGCCTCCAGCAGGTCACCTGTAAGAATAGCCATGTTCTCGCCGAATCTAACCGATTTCGCATCCCCAAATTCGCGTTCGCATATATCCTTATAGAGCACGTGAAATGTTGGCTTGCCCCTTCTCAGTTCATCCTCATCCATTATATCATCATGAATCAGCAGATAGCTCTGCATCAACTCAATAGAGATGGACGCATTTATAATCGCATTATCGTCACCATCAGAGATGCACTTATAGCCATAGATGAAGAATATGGGTCTGAGCCTCTTACCGCCCCTTAAAGTATATTCCGTGGCGTTGACCACCACATCCCTCACATCTGGTGAAATCCCGGCTGCTTCTTCTATCTTATTAGCCAGGAAAGATTCCAGTTGCCTGTTTATCTTCTCCCGATAATCATAAATTATGGTTTTTATGTCCACTTATCCATCACCACCTTTATTTATCCACTTGCAATTATATGTTATATGTGTGATGTATAATAGAGATAGAGGAAAAACCTGTCTTCCAGAGCCAAAGCAAAAAATAGACTTTAAAGTTGCAGTTCCAATTCTAATTCTAACGCTCATATTCGTTATCGCTAATATTAATATTGATATTGGCACCGCCGCAACATCGGGTGCGAGAGATACGGATAGCCCCGTAGTTTACGTGCTGCGAATAGAAGGCACAATAACAGAGGGCACAGCCATGGATGTGCTGGAAGGCTTAGCGGAGGCTGAGGACGCGCATGCCGATGCGATTCTGATTGAACTCGATACACCCGGCGGACTCGTTGAGTCCACACTGAAGATAACAGAAGCGATAATGAATTCAAAAGTGCCAGTAATCACCTATGTAACGCCAAGGGGTGCGATAGCGGCATCGGCAGGCTCTTTTATACTCGTATCCGGCAATATCGCAGCAATGACACCGGGCACAACTACCGGGGCTGCAATGCCCGTCTCCATCGGTGTAAGCGGCAGGGAGCCAGCAGATGAGAAGACGGTGAAATTCTTCGCAGGGCATATAGCGAGCATAGCGAATTCGACGGGTAAGAATGCGACACAGGCAAAGCTGTTCGTGACCAAGAACGCGGTGTTGAATGCGGATGAAGCGTTGCAAAGTGGTGTAATTGACATCATTGCGAGTGATGAGCCCGAGCTCCTGAGGATGGTGGATGGCAGGGAAGTGAGTATAGAGGGGAATAATATAACTGTGAGGACACGGAATGCTTCACTGCACTATAAAGGTGAGAGCACACGCTCTTACTTACTGAAGGTGCTTGGTAATCCCCAAATAGCGGTTATTTTGCTCATCGTTGGCTTGTATGGTCTCATATTTGGGTTCATGTCCCCTGGCACGTATGTGCCTGAGATGATAGGCGCTATCTGTCTGGTATTATCGCTCTATGGTATGGGACTCTTCTCTGTGAATATGTTTGGTGTGCTTTTGATAATCATCGCGGTCATATTATTCATTGCGGAGGCACTGACGCCAACCTTCGGGATACTCACCACCGGTGCCGTAGTATGTCTGATAATAGGTGCATTGATATTGCCAAAAGAGCCTTTGCTCTTTAATCCTCGCTGGTTCCAGGGGTTCGCAATCACCATACTGGGCATCGCCGTCGCATCTGCCGCATTCTTCTTCTTCGCCGTCGGCGCGGTCTTGAGGGCGAGGAGGAGGCGTCCGAAAGTGGGTGCAGAAGAGCTCATCGGTCGTGTAACGAAGGCGATGACGAATATCACGGAAGATGGTGGCACGATAAAGATACATGGTGAATTATGGAATGCCCGAACGAGGGGGGAGGAGATAGAGAAAGGGGCGAAGGTGGAGGTTGTGGCACGGGAAGGACTGACGTTGATTGTCAGACGGGCAGATGATAGGGGTGCTTAACCAAGAATGTATGCGGAACGGATAAATTCATTACCGCCTTATCTCTTCGCGGAGATAGACCGGAAGAAGAGAGAAGTGGAGAATAGGGGTGTGGATATTATAGACATGGGTGTTGGTGACCCTGATTTACCGACACCTTCTCACATCGTGGATGCGCTCTGTAAAGCGGCAGCGGAGCCAGAAAACCAGAGATACCCCACATACGAGGGAATGTTCGCATTCCGTGAGGCAGTAGCTGACTGGTACAGGCGTAGAAAGCATGTGAGTCTGGACCCGGATAGCGAAGTATTAACACTGATAGGTTCAAAGGAGGGTATAGCTCATTCCACATTCGCATTCCTCAACACCGGAGATATCGCACTCGTGCCTGACCCCGCATACCCGGTATATAAGAACGCAGTGATAATGGCAGGTTCTATACCATTCTCCATGCCTTTAACGGAAGATAACGGGTTCAAGCCCGACTTTGAGCGTATAGATGCGGAGATCGCGAAGAATGCGAAACTGATGTTCCTGAACTATCCAAACAACCCTACCGCCGCTACGGCAGATGAAGAATTCTTCAAAGATGTTGTGGATTTCGCATACGAGCATGATATTATGGTGCTGCATGACAACCCATACTCCGAACTGACGTTTGATGGCTATGAAGCGCCGAGCTTTCTCAGGGTGAGCGGAGCAAAAGAAGTGGGTATCGAGTTCAACTCGCTATCAAAGACCTATAACATGACCGGCTGGCGTATCGGCTTTGCAGTCGGTAATCCCGAGATACTGAACGGTCTGCGACTGGTGAAGACGAATATAGATTCAGGCACGTTCCAGGCGATTCAGGTAGCGGGAATAGCGGCTTTGACCGGGTCGCAAGACTGTATAAGGGCTAATGTGGCAGTATACAGAGCGAGACGTGACGCACTGGCTGCAGGTTTGAAGTCCGCGGGTATTGAAGTGAGTAAGCCAAAAGCGACTTTTTACCTCTGGGTGCGTGTGCCGGATGGATATACCTCTATGCAGTTCTCTATGTCCCTGCTGGAACGAGCGGGAGTGGTGGTAACACCTGGTATAGGATTCGGTGAGTATGGCGAGGGTTTCGTTCGTTTTTCGCTCTGTCTCGATATAGAGCGTATAAAGGAGGCGTGCGAACGGATAATTGATATTCTGTGATATCGTTAACGCTCATCCCCACTCTTCATCGGAATGGGAAAAGATAACTTACAGATAAAGGGATATAATTGAATATGAAGAAGTTGTTCGACCAGAGGGGTGTATATGCGAACCATGTTCGGATATAGCACCAACTTGGAAGGATATACGAGCCGAGTTCGGATATACAATGTTA
>JAGGRS010000128.1 GCA_021159475.1 Candidatus Methanophagales archaeon | reverse complement strand
TTACGGGAATACATTGACGGGAGGATAGATGATACGAACACGAGGATAGACGACTTGAGGCTGGACATGAACGGGAGGATAGACGATACGAACAAGAAAATAGACGACCTGAAGTCGGACATGAACGGGAGGATAGATGATACGAACACGAGGATAGACGACTTGAGGCTGGACATGAACGGGAGGATAGACGGGATAAATAAGCGGATAGACGAGACGAATAGGAGGATAGACGAGACAAACAAGAGGATAGATGAGACAAATAAGAGAATAGACGATACAAACAGGAAGATAGAAGAAATGGACATAAGGCTAAACAGAAGGATAGATTCAAACTTCAAGTGGATGCTCGGTATTCAGATTGCAATGTGGATAACAATAATAAGTGCAATTCTTTTGCATTAAAAGCCGGTCTTTTAAAAATAAAGGGCGTTTAGATAGATATTTATTATAATTATAAAATGCATCTGAAGGCACTTGTCTCGCAGCATCAGCATGTATTTCGAGAGAAGGTGACCCGGATGTTCGCAGATAAGCATAAAATGAGCATAGAGGATGTGGTTGCGAGGTATAGTGATGTGATAGAGCGGTATGTGCGAGAGAAATACAGGGGTGTTGAACGCGCGGTCTCCACTATCCTGAGCTATCACCGCCCTGTTGTGTTGAGTATAATACGAGACCCATGCGATGCGAATATATGCAGGATATGCGAACGAGACAAGCCGAATATAGAACGTCTGCGGCAACTGTATGGAGACCGAATAGCATTTTATGTGCTCTTTGATAGCCTACCCGAAGCCGCTATATACCACATCATACATCAGGGTAAAGGCGAGAAACTGCTGCCCCTGAGCGCTATCATCAACAGCAATGGCGAGGTGATAAAATACTGGTCTGGCAGACCCGTCACGGTTGATGAATACCGTGAATATCTCGACCCGATAGTATGATTATGAAATAGGGATATAAAGATAAAAGATAGAGGGTGAGATGTCGAGATGTCACAGTTCAGAAGGGAAGCGCAAAGACCGGATTTCGTGCGATTGGAAGAGGAGATACTGGCGCTGTGGGACCGTGAGAAGACATTTGAGCGTAGCGTAGAGCAGAGGAGAGGGCGTGAGAAGTTCGTATTCATTGAGGGACCGCCGACGGCAAATGGGTTACCACACCCCGGGCATATCCTCACGCGGGCGGTGAAAGACCTCATACTGCGATACAAGACGATGCGGGGCTTTTATGCACCCCGGAGAGCGGGCTGGGACACTCACGGTCTGCCGGTGGAGATTGAGGTGGAGAAGGAACTGGGACTAAATACAAAAGGAGAGATTGAGAAGTTCGGGATTGAGAGGTTTAATCAGAGATGTCGTGACTCGGTATTCCGATATGAGAAGGAATGGGTGAATGCAACGAGGCGTGTGGGATTCTGGATAGATATGGATTCCCCATACATCACTTTCAAGAATACGTATATAGAATCGGTATGGTGGTCGTTGAAGGAGATATGGAAGCGGGGATTGCTTTATAAAGGTTATAAAGTCGTTCCTTTCTGCCCCAGATGCGAGACCACATTGAGCAGTCATGAAGTGGCACAGGGTTATCGTGATGTGGAAGACCCCTCTATCTATGTGAAGTTCAGAATGAAGAGCGAGAGCCATGCCTCTCCCGTTTATCTCTTAGCATGGACCACCACTCCATGGACGCTGATTGGTAATATCGCACTCGCGGTACATCCGCAGTATACTTATGTGAAGGTGAGAGTGAAGGAGGGAGAGGGTGAAGAGAGCATTCTGATACTGGCAGAAGCGCGTCTGGACGATGTTCTTGGGACCCAAGAAGAACAAGAATATGAGATATTAGAGCGATTCAAAGGAGAAGCTCTCGCAGATACAGAATATGAGCCGCTATTTGAATATGCGAAGATAACAGGTGGAGACTCACATAAAGTGGTCACTGCCGATTTCGTATCACTTGAGGAGGGCACCGGTATCGTCCATATAGCACCCGCATTTGGTGAAGTGGACTACGAAGTCTGTCGTAGGCATAATCTGGGCTTTACACAGCCTGTGGACACCAAAGGGCGGTTCAAAGAAGAAGTAACGCCACTGGCGGGGGTATTCGTGAAGGATGCCGATGATACAATAATAAAGTGGCTGAAGGAGCGTGGGGTTCTATTCAAGGAAGCGAGATATCTGCACTCGTATCCCTTCTGCTGGCGCTGTGGCTCTCCCCTTCTTTATTATGCACGTGAATCATGGTTCATTGCGATGAGCGCACTGCGTGATAATTTGATTGCGAATAATGAGAAGATAAGATGGTATCCGTCGCATTTGAAATATGGGCGGTTTGGTAACTTTTTGGAGAATATAGAGGATTGGGCACTGAGCAGGGAGCGGTTCTGGGGCACACCCCTCAATATCTGGGTTTGCAGTTCCTGTGGTGCTGAGCACTGTGTAGGGAGCATAAAAGAGTTAAGAGAACGAGCGGAGGGACCTGTTCCCGATGACCTGCACCGTCCCTACATAGATGCGGTGGAACTCCGCTGCGAGAACTGCGGCGGTAAGATGAAGCGAGTGAAAGAGGTGATTGATTGCTGGTATGACTCCGGTTCCGCACCATTTGCACAATGGCACTATCCATTTGAGGATGGTAATGGTAAATTCAGGGAGAATTACCCGGCTGATTTTATTACAGAGGCGATAGACCAGACCCGTGGCTGGTTTTACTCGCTACTGGCGGTATCAACTGCGATATTTGATGAGCCCCCGTATCTGAATGTGCTATCTCTGGGGCATATCCTGGATGAAAAAGGTGTGAAGATGAGTAAGAGCAGGGGTAATGTCGTGGATATAAACACCATATTCAATAAGGAAGGTGCAGATGCACTGAGGTGGTATTTCTTCACTGCGGGACCGCCCTATGAAGATATCAGGTTCTCAGAACGAGACATAGTGGAGAGGAACAAGAAATTCATGAATACATTCTGGAACTCCTACTTCTTCTTCATCACTTATGCCACGATAGATAAGTTCAGTCCACGTGCTAAAGCGATACCGGTGGAGAATAGAGCCCCTATTGATAGATGGATATTATCACGGTTGAACAGCGTGAACAAGGAAGTGATAGCGGCGATAGAGAGCTTTGATATCCATGTTGCAGCGCGTAAGCTGGAAGATTTCGTCGTCAATGACCTCAGTAACTGGTACATAAGGAGGTCAAGGAGACGATTCTGGGTGCCTGAGGCTAATATTGACAAGGATTGCGCTTATCTAACCCTGTATGAAGTACTGGTGAAGTTATGTAAATTACTGGCGCCGTTTGTGCCGTTCATCACCGAGTATATCTACCAGAACCTGGTGAGGGGGTGTGACCCGGAACAGCCGGATAGTGTGCACCTGTGCGATTATCCCGCTCCTGTTGAGTCGCAGATAGACATAGAGCTGGAAGAGTCAATGCTTATGGTCATCAAGCTGGTGGAAGCGGGCAGACGAGCGAGGTCGGAGGCGGGGCTAAAGATAAGACAGCCCCTGAAGGATGTTGTTATCGTTTGTGGTGAAGCGGAAGCTGGTAAGTGTGAGAAGGTGCGTCAGCTCAATCTCGGTGAGATATTGAGGGATGAATTGAATGTTCATGAGGTGAAATTCGCTACATCTGCGCCTGCGGCTGGAATCGGGTATAAACAGGTGAGTGTGGACGGAGCAGCCCTCTTCCTGAATACGCAACTGGATAAGGAGCTCAGGGATGAAGGTCTGGTGCGAGATATAGTGAGGCGTGTGCAGGGTATGCGGAAAGAGCTTGAGCTGGAATACACAGCGGAGATAAGGATAATGTATGAAGCAGCGGAGGAGGTGGAAGAGGCGATAGAGAAGTTCGCAAGTTACATCTGCGCAGAGACTCTTGCCGTTGAGATAAGCCGTGTGAGGGAAAGGGAGAGCGAGAGAGGGGGTGAAAGAGGCGAGGAGCGAATATATGGCAAGAACTGGAAGATAGCGGGTAAGAATGTCTATCTCGCAATAGAGCCGCTGAACTGAATGGACATCACCTCAAATCCACCATCTCCGATACCTCAGGTCCTGTTGA
>JAGGRS010000108.1 GCA_021159475.1 Candidatus Methanophagales archaeon | reverse complement strand
ACGAATTGGTTCGTAGTTATTTGCTCTTTGCATCTTCTAGCTTTTTGTTATAGTCGCCTACGCCTGATACATCGCAACTGCCGAGATAATGAGGAACAATGCAAGAATAAAAATAAATCTCCTGCTCGTCAGGTGGTCAATGAACTCCTTCCTCGCGACGTTGAACAATCCCTTTGCTTCCATTTTTATTTCTTTCATCACCTCCTCCCGTACTTCCTGAACATATACCACAACCCGAGAATCACCACAACGAGAATCGCCACGCCATATATTGCGATATTAGACTGCTCTTTAAGTTCGATTATGAACTCATCCTCCTTTTCTACTTGTTCGCTCTTAACTTTCACGCTCAACTTATAATCACTCGCAACGATGTCCGCAGGCGGCACTGCCTTTATCGTGAACGTTCTTCTGTCCCCGGGTTTAAGGCTTGCTACCGACTTCGGCGTAACATCCGCACTCCAACCTTCGGGAGCGCTAACTTCAACGCTGATATTCGTAAGCGAGCCACCGATACCCCTGTTTGAAACGCTGACGTCAAACGATACCGTATCTCCTTTGTTCACCTCGTATCTGTATCTGCTGGAATACACATACATATCATAACTGCCGCGCAACTTCAATGTCAGATTCTGTTCATACTGCTTCGTGGATGACTCAGACTCAATGACGCTCGTGAAGTTATATTCCCCAATTTCAACGTTATAAGGCGGAACGAACTCTAAATACACCGTCTTCGCATCACCCGCCTTTATAAATATCTCCGATATCTCCTCCGTTCCCGCAGCACTCTCTTTATACCTTGAGTACCATCTATCCGGCAGTCCCTGCAGGGTTAATCTATATGTATCATCACATTTCCCTACATTTTTTATCTCGAACTCGTATACCGGATTCTTACCCACCATAACAGTCT
Source organism: Candidatus Methanophagales archaeon (assembly GCA_021159475.1). Taxonomy (GTDB): domain Archaea; phylum Halobacteriota; class Syntropharchaeia; order Alkanophagales; family Methanospirareceae; genus G60ANME1. Next base: position 3,185 of record JAGGRS010000108.1, on the reverse strand, counting down.
TTGAGGGCGATTTTACCGAGATAGCGGCAAAGAACAGCTCTTTCTCCAGCGGTATGATGCCGAGGTCGGTGGTTCTTCCGATTCTTATCTTCACATTTTTTTCCTCCTCGCTTTTGTAGCCCGCCTTCTCTATCACAACTTTGTAAGTCCCCTTTGGCAATTCTATACTGACTTCACCCTCCGCGGTCGTCATCATCTGGTCTACCAGTGTACTGCTCTTATACACGCTCACAGTCGCACCTTTAACCTTTTCTCCATCTTTGTCAACGACTGTAAGCACAAGCGTGCCTCTCTCGCCTTTATGCGTCTTCGTTATCTTCACATAAAGCGTGATGTGCCCGTCGCCAATATCCACGTGTATCGGGTATTCCCCCACTTCTGCATCGCCAGGTGTCTCCACCGCGAATGTTACTGTCCTGGTGCCACCCTCAAGGAGCATTACCTTATACACTTCCTTATCGCCGTCCTTGAATTTCATATCCCACTTCTTCGCTTCCCTGTATGCCCACCATCGCAAACTGTAAGTGGCGGTATCACCATGATTCACGAGCGTTAGTTCAAATGTGGCGGTATCGCCCGCTTCGATCATCTGAGCCGGGAAATCGCATTTTATCTCCACTCTCTTCTCCACAACACCCATCTGCGCTGCCACTGACGCCGGAGAAAGAGAAAGGGGAAATAGCGTGAGAAGAAATAAAAAGAGAGTAAGGATTGGCACCAATTTCACCACTTTCGCTTTCTTCTTCGTTTTCATTCCATCTTTTCCTGTTTGCATTTACCGTATATCCAGCCTCATGAACTTTACGTATGCGAGCGCAAAGAACACGAGCGGGAAGACTATAAGTGCTAATATGTTCTTCCAGACGATTTCCAGTGCCTCTCGCAGGCTCTTTTCTTCACCCTCAGTAGTTGGTGGTTCGTAGCGAACACCATACCGGAGACCTTCAAAATGCGGATTGAGTATCGCTTCCGTGACCGCCTGAAAATTGTCATTTGGCACGACTACGCTGATAGCATCGTGTATTGCACTTCGCTTCTCCCAGTATGCGTTCGATTCCTCCTCATATCGCTTCCATTCCTCTTCTTCTATTGGTACTGGCTCGATAGGCTTGATGGCAGGTCCTTCTGACTCATTTTCACTTGCACTCGGTGCCCCTATAATATGCACATGATGCACACCAGGAAATTCAGGTGGCTCTCCAACCACACTTTCCACAACTACATTTTCAAATGTCGGCATGAAGAACGAGAATGCAAAGAGAATGATAAGTGCGTAAATGAGCGAACTCCCGCTATCCCTTGAAACCGTGGATGTCATAAGAGCAATTGAGAAATAAGAGAGGAGGAACAGGACCGAAAACACTCCAAATAACGTAATCCTTGTGAACTCATCGAGGTCAGGCACAATACTGAACAGGAGTAGCATTGCAAACGAAATGATAAGAGCGATGCCTATTGCGAACACAAGTGCTAAAATACCCCCGAGCGCTTTACCGTTGATTATCTCATCCCTGAATATCGGATGCGAGAGCAGCGATTTTAACGAGCGACTCTCCTTCTCTCGCGATATCAAATCAAATCCCATCGCAATTGCAAGTATCCCACCAAGCATCGTTATCTGCCAGCTCATTCTTCGAAATATGAGCAATATCGAAGGCTTTTCTGGCATCCACTTTACAGGACCTTCCACTTCCTTGATATGCGACATTTGCTCCTTGTAATCTTCCAGATTCTTGTTATAGTCGCCTATGCCCTGGTGCACGGCAATTGCGGAAATAATAAGGAACAACCCTAATATAATAATGAATTTCCTGCTCGTGAGGTGGTCAATGAACTCCTTCCTCGCGACATTAAACAGTCCTTTTACTTCCATTTTTCTTTCACCTCCGGTAAACAGACATAAATACGTCTTCAAGTGTTGGCTCTTCCATCCTCATCTCTTTTACCCTCACTCCTTTTTCAAATAGCCTGGACGATATGTAGTCGCGTATATCCGACTTAGCCTCGATAATCACCTTTCTTTCGGTTTCGCTGTATTCCGCACTTATTATATCCTCATGTTCAATCTCAGGTAAAGGCTCTACCGTCTCTACGATGATTTTCTGGTTCTCTGCACCGACACGACCAAATTCTTTTTTGAGTTCTTCCAGTGTTCCTCTCGCAATCAACCTCCCCCTTGAGATAATCCCGATGGTGTTACAGACTTTGCTCACTTCTGACAATATGTGCGAAGAAATAAAGATTGTCTTCCCCTCGTCAGATAATTGCTTTACCAGCTCGCGGTATTGAAAAACGCCTTCGGGGTCGAGATTTGCAGTCGGTTCATCCAGGAACAGCACCTCCGGGTCGTTCAGCAATGCATGTGCGAGTCCAAGCCGCTGCATCATTCCCCTCGAATATCCGCCCACTTTCTGGCTTACGCCGTCAAGCTGCACCAGCTCAAGCAACTCTTCTATTCTCTTCTTCCTCTCGGTCGCATCCATCGCATAGAATCGAGCGAAGTAATCGAGGTTCTGCTCCGCGGTCATATTGCCATAGAATCCAACGTCCTCCGGCAGGTATCCAATAATCTCCTTTATTTTAAGCGGATTCCTCGCTACCTCGATGTCGTTTATGAAGCACTTGCCTTCAGTGGGTTCGATCATCCCCACGAGCATCAGAATGGTGGTGCTCTTTCCCGCTCCGTTCGGGCCTAAAAAGCCGAATATGTCGCCCTCCGCTATCTCCAAATTCAGGCTATCTACTGCCTTCTTTCCATTATACACCTTTGTCAGGTTTTCCGTTCTTATCATTTTATCACCTTTGCCCTTTGTTTATCATCCTTTGCTTCTTCGCTATTTTCTATTTATATAGCGTCATGCTCAGCGCTCATGGATATTTCCGTTGGAACAGCATATAATAGAGTGGTGGAACGGGCGTTCCAAGAAATGGAACAAGTGTTCCATAAAATGGAACGAGCTAATTTAGCCCTCTACCACCGTCCTTTGCTTCGCTTTTTTCATCTCCGGACAACTATTGCATCGCATCTGAACATGGGGGATGAAGAAGGGAAGGGATGGAGGGGAAAAATCCCGCGCGGAATCTATTAAATTGGAAATAACCCCCCAAAAAGAAAAGGGGGGATTTTTGGTTTTTGGTATTCCTGCTATTTAGACCGTCTGGAGAAACATCAGGTGCTGTTATAG
>JAGGRS010000233.1 GCA_021159475.1 Candidatus Methanophagales archaeon | reverse complement strand
GACTGTTTAAAATTGAACGGGTGTGAGAGAAGAGTTAAATGAGAGAAAGGGCATGCCCCTCGGTTGCAGCAGTAATCTCCTCCACCCCATCCCTGCTCATTACATTCATCTCACGAGCAATCCTGTGAAACTCCCTCTCGCTCACTGTCAATTTATCAAAAGGCATAATCAATCTGCACTTGCTTACCGTGACGATGTCAACGATGGACTCTAAGAATCTGAGAGCAACATCAAATCCGTTCTGGTCTATGAGATATTCAAAACCTTCAATCATTATTATTCCCTCAACGCCTCGCTCCACAAAATCTTTAACTGCGATGCTCAACTGCGTGATGTTCGTCGGTGCGATATGGTTCTCCCCTCTGATGTGCGTTAGCCAGATTAAAGGCACATCCGCACGCATTTTATATTCAGCATGAACATGAGAGGGGTGCATTCTTGATATTAGCAGTCCCTTAAAACCATACTGAGCAAGCATATTGAAGAGTTTTAATGATGCAATTGGCTTCTCCTCGCATATTAAATAGCACTGCCCCCTCCTTAACAATGAACACCACCTCGGAATCTCAACATCTTCCGGCAAGTTCTCCAATATGCCATACTTTAAAATTGCACCGCAGTGATTCTCAATTAGTTCTTTGAACACCGCAGAAAATCTCTTCTTCGTCTGCTCCGCACCTATATCTTCCCTTATCAGCGGATAAATGTCAGTCATAACCGCGGAAAGTATGGATTTCGTGTATTCTACGCTCTCTTCTGGTATTATTTCATGCACCCGCCTGAAAATCGCTTCCAGATTAACCCTACCGTCACTCTCTATTTCTATTCCTTTTGCACGAGCAACTGCTGAAATCTCTTTTATTGCGGATTTCGTGCATTTCATAAGCAGAGGCTCCAGCGCCTCTTTAAATAAGATATAAAGGAGAGTTTTGCTCTTTCCATTTTCAGCAATCCCTTCGGGCATACCAAAGAATATGCGATACCTGTAAATCAGCTCATTGTTCACGGGTAAATTCACTTTTCGCATGTGTTCAATGATTTCTTCGCCGTCTTTCACCACTTCCATCGCCCTCTCCGGCGATGTTATCGCTGCATACGCATCTATAAGCATGGAATTCAGGCAAGAAAAGGCATAAAACATCTTTCTGTAACTTTCTTTCTCGCTCATATTCTCAACATCCCTGAATATTACCGCTGTGTTCAATCCCTCTTCGCTTATTTCACAACCCCTCAATATCTCATGCGAGGCGGCACATCTCTCTAATACTCTCTTCGCAACTTCCATCCCTCCCTCCAAGGGTATTAAATGGGCTATAATTTCGTTCGTCAGTTGCGTATATAGAGGAATTATATGCAAATTTTCTCGCATCCACTTCATTTCCACCGCACGCATGAGCGTTTTTATCTCTTTCGTCTTCGGACCGAGAACAACATATATTTTCCTCAAAGCGAAACCGAGCATTAATATTGAGGCAACGAGAAAAATCCTTGCAATTGTCCACCATAGTGGTTCATTTAAACGCAAGAAGAAGAAAGAGGATGTCCGAATGGAGAGGCATGCGAGGAAAAGGAACATACCTGCGGTTAAATATCTCACATAAGCGAGGCTAAAGAAGGAGATGCCTACACTTCTCAAATCCTTCATTAACTTCCACATTCCGAGAGCGATGAGAATGACTATCGCAACAGATAAGGAAATGCGCGCTATCTCAATCGGAGACTGCGGGTAATCCATAAAGAGACTCAGTGCTACTCTCGGCACATAAAGAATGTATCCAGCGGTGATGAGTTTCCAGCCCTTTCCTCCCTTCAGAAACTTTATTATTTCCCTCAAATAGTATATTGTGAATGCAAGAGAGGCAAATAGTGCGATTCCTGCTATATCTACAAGCATTCTCCCCTACCCTCCGCCAGTTCTGCGTGCATTCTTGCGTTCAGAACTGCACTCTCAATTAAACTTTTTACTCTCATTCTTTCATTTTTCTTTATTCTTAAGGGCTAATCTCAAGCCCATTTGGAGTGATGTCGCAGAGTTTCTTCCCGATTGTGTGCGCGGAGCCTCGCATCTTCACGATTTCTATGAATCTCCGTTTCACGCCCATCTCCTCTTCGCTTGAAAGGATGATGATGCCGTCCGCGAGATGAGCGATATCGGCGGGATAACGCTCACCCGGGGCGGTGTCGCCGATGAAAATTGATGTGATGCCTTCGCTCCTGCACAGCGATATGAGTGTTCGCATGAAAATTTTGTATTCGTTCTCGTTATCAAAAGCATGAAGATAGCAAGGGAAGCCATCCACAACAACCCGCTTCACACCTTCAAGCTCCTCCTTTATTTTTATAAGATGCTCATCTGGAATCATATCAATCAAAGGAACGCATAAAATCTTCAACAATCCTTTATTGAAATCAAATCCGAAATGTCTTGCGTTCCTCTCCAATGTCGGTTTCTCCTCATTTAACGAGATAATCAATCCTTTTTCCTCTTTTTCTATACCCGCCTGTATGAAATGGAAGCCGAAGAGCGTCTTTCCCGTGCCTGCTTCGCCCGTGACGAGAATAATACTGCCTTCAAGCACACTTCCACCATCGCCGAGCACATGCTCTATGCCTTTTACGCCGATGCTCACTCTCCTTTCGCTCACCTTCGTCTCCGCAATACTCAATTTTGGGAAGACCTCTATGCCCTCGGATGTGAATTTGAATGCGTGCTTCTTTGTTGATATCGCGCTTCCTCTCATTTTCAACACCGCAAGATTGCGACGACCTCCCTCGGCATAAAGAAAAATGACGCCATCCACTAAGGAAGCGATATAATGCTCATTTAAATGCTCCTCCGTGAACACTTCAGTCAAGAGTAGCAAGATGTTCCTTCTTTTTATGTATGAGAACAGCGATAGTAAATCCTCTTTATTCTCTGTAATGCTCAGGAAAGAGTCAATAACAACTATTTCAGGCTTTATCAGGTCTATATTCTTTCTTATGAATGAGAAGACATCTTCTTTTGCCATGAATGCCTCTCCCACATCTGCAAAATGTATCGTTTCAAGGTCGGGGTCAAAGAATGAGAAAGAATAGAGGAATCTGTTTATTGCCGTTATCGGCTCTGAAATGGAAGCGACGAAGAGGCATTTCCGCCCCGTTCTCGCGGCGTTGAATAGAATTTGAAGAGCAAGAGTTGTTTTGCCCGTGCCGACGCCACCCGCAATCAAAACAGCAGAAGGACGGAAGAAACCTCCTCCGAGAACTTCATCCAGACCCTTCACTCCCGAACTCATTGCCCTCATCCCTCTTCACCTGACTTCACCTGAAACCAACCTCACTCCCTCTTTATTTATCAAAATCGTGAAACTTTTTCCCGTTACTCCTTCAAACTCTTCTATTAGTTTGAACACTCTTTTATCCACATATATGCATTCTTCCATTTTCTTCCGCTCCTTTTTCCTCCGCTCCACAACTCCTCCCCCCTCTTCCTCTCTTTTCCTCTCCTCTTCCTCCTTCTCTTCTTTCTCCTCTCTTTCTTCTATTCCTTCACGCAAGAACCATAATTTCGTGGGTCCTATTTCCTCACAATCAACCAATCCTTTTCCCCTGAGGCGCTCAAGATATTTCAAAGCTGTCGCTTTGCTCATTCTCGCCCGCTTCACAATATCTCCCGTCTTCAACTTGCCTTCCTTCAATATTTCAAGCAATTCTTTCTCTCGCCAGAGCATATCATCATTTTCATTGTGAAAATCATTGTGAAAACCTCTTTAAAACATTTTCTTATCCTTAAAGTTTTAAAAGTGCGGAATGTGGGATGTTAATGCTTTTTACTTCTGGTTTTAGACTATTATTCTTCCTGTTCCTGCTCAGGGGTGCTATCCACCTTCCGCTCGTAGGTCTGGACCCACATGCCCTTACTCTGTTCCCATGGCTTACCGGTCTTATAAAAGTTGTATTTCTTCATTACTCGTTCGCATGGCTCGTTACCAGCGAGAACATTCACATAGTTCACCTTGCACTTATTCGCCTTCGCGAACTCAAAGAACTGCTCATACATCGCTGAAGCCACACCCTGGGCTCGATACTCAGGCAGGACTGCTTGCTGCTCGCCGAAACAGCCCCTTTCCGTTATGGACGCTTTATATACACCCACCAGCTTACCATCTATGCGAACACCGAAGAAGAAATAGCC
>JAGGRS010000238.1 GCA_021159475.1 Candidatus Methanophagales archaeon | reverse complement strand
TTCATGGGGTTTATAAGCACGATGTTATTGCCCCTTACCACCACGGAGCCGAGCACTCGCTTTCGCTCGCCATCCTGAAGTTCGTTCACCGCACTCAGGTGCAGATTCAGATAATCATCTACACTTCTCAGTATCCCTTCCAGCACGCTCTTCTCGCCCTTCATCTCCACGTGCACCTTCTTACCTATCATGCCCTGAATCCTCTTACTCGGAAACATACCCCATCATTTCTTTATTTCTATTCCTTCTATTAAAAGGATACGGATGCACCATGAGCTGGTGGTAGAGGGGAGAATAGTGAATCCGGGCTCGGGAGTGGTGCATGATACCGTGCAGATAGGAATAGATGGAGCGTTTATAACCGAGTTAAAGAAGCAGGGTTTAAGTGGCGAGCGGAGTATAGATGTAAGAGGATGCTTGATTTTCCCTGGCTTTATTGACATACATGCTCATCTCAGGGAGGATGGTAGCGAGAAGTGGAGTTATAAAGAGGACTTCAAATCCGGCTCCGAAGCTGCCATTCATGGCGGCATAACTACCATCGCGGATATGCCAAACACGCCACTGCCAGCAATAAACGCTGCGCGATTGAGAGCGAAGAAGGAACTCGCACAATTGAAATCCAGGGTTGATATATTCTTCTACGGCGCTATTACCGAATCCAACACCAATACGGAGGAGCTGGCGGGTATGAACGAAGAAGCGATAGGTTATAAGATATTCCTCGCCGATGGACCGCTATATATCGGGCAGGAACGGCTACCTGAAGCGCTAAGGGCGGTTGAGGCGATTTCGACTTCTAAGCCCATTGTCGTGCACTGTGAGGACCAGGAACTGATAGAGAACCGTAGAGAAGAGTTAGAGAAGAATAAGGATGTGCAAGCTGGTGCTGAAGTCCATTCATGGCTCCGACCCGCCCAGGCGGAGCTATCTGCGGTCAGAAGGGTTCTGAGCATCGCTTCTGGTATAAGAAACAGCATTAATATAGCCCATATATCACTTTATGACTCTCTGTTACTTATAAGACGCACAGCCGGTATTTATTGCGAGGTGACACCACATCATCTCTTCTTTAATACCGAAGACCTGAGCATGAAGAAAGGTCTTTTAAAGACGAACCCGCCACTAAGGACAGAATCAAACAGGCGGAAGTTGCTGGATGCATTCATACGTGGCGAGATAGACTTCCTTGTGACTGACCATGCACCACACACGATAGATGAGAAGACGCTCGATATCATGGATGCACCTGCCGGCGTGCCCAACCTCGATACCTTTGGTAGTTTCGTTGCATGGCTCATATATTCCCGCGGTGTCAATCCAGAGTTAATATCAAGGGTGTGCTCGTATAACCCGGCGAAGTTCTTAGGGCTCACGGATAGAGGCATTATAGAGGTGGGTAAACGAGCGAACCTGACAATTTTAGAGCACAGGCGTGTGAAAGTCAGGTCTGAGCAGTTGAGGACGAAATGTGGCTGGTCACCTTTTGAGGGCTATGAATTCCCCGGCACGGTCAGATATACAATCATCAATGGAGAGCCGTTCATAGCAGCTTCAGATGCTCTGTGACCTTATCTATCTCTTCCGCACTTGCAGGTCCTATCCCGAGGGCGGTAACGGTTCCTGGCGGGACTTCAGTCAGTCCTGCATCCTCCACGATGGCGCACGGCAATCCGAGCTTCTCTGCCGTATCCCTCAATTTGTTCAGTTCCTCCAGGCTATACACCTTCAGCACGACCTTCTTCTGCCCCTGCTCCTTCCATCTCTCTCTATCCCGCGTCGGAGCACGTTCGTAACTCAGTATAGAGGCATGAGCAGCCTGCACAGCTACTTTGCCCTTCGTGAGTTTCAAATCCGCTCTGATAACTATGCACTGTTTATAAGCCTTCTCCGTCTCATTCCTGTTTCTCATTCTTGATGGTTTCTAACAGATGGTCGGTGAATGCGGTGCATGTGAGACCATCAGAACGCCCCGTGATGGTATATTGCTTTGTGCACACATCGAGAGCCGTGTCCAGGCTTTGTGCCTCCGCCATGAATCCTATATGCCTGAGCAGCATTGCAGCCGCACGCAAGATACTTGTGGGATTCGCATATATAGCACGCCCCTCCTCCACCATTCGCAATGCGGAGCCATGAACAGCCTCGAACATCGCGTATCGGTCACCTATATTGGCACTACCCGCGGTGCCCACACCGCCCTGGAGCTCCGCAGCTTCATCTGTGATTATATCGCCATAGAGATTGGGGAGCACGATAACGCGGAAGTCACGCCTGCGGTTCGCATCCAGCAGCTTCGCTGCGAATATGTCCACAAACCAGTGGTCCCATACGACATCGTGATAGTCACGGGCAACGCGTTCCGCTTCCTTGAGGAACTTACCATCCGTCGCCTTTATTATATTCGCCTTCGTTACCACTGTCACCCTGTTGATTCCGTTTCGCTTCGCATACTCAAATGCCATGCGTATTATCCGCTCGGCACCTATGGTGGTGGTGACCTTGAAATCAATTGCCAGGTCCTCTGTTATGTTTATGCCCCTGCTTCCGAGTGCATACGCGCCCTCGGTATTCTCTCTGAAGAAGACCCAATCTATACCCTCTTCCGGTATCTTCACGGGGCGGACATTTGCAAACAGGTCCAGTTCCCGCCTCAATGTTACGTTCGCACTCTCGAGATTCGGGTATGGGTCACCCGCTTTGGGCGTTGTTGTCGGTCCTTTAAGAATCACATGGCAGCGTTTTATCGCGTCCATTACATCCTCTGGCACCGATTGCATGAGCTTCGCACGGCGTTCTATGGTTAGACCTTCTATCTCACGGAAGATGACCTCACCGGTGCTCAATTTATCATCGAGCAGGAACTGTAATACTCGTTCCGCCTCCTTTATTATGTAGGGTCCGATACCATCACCGCCAACGAACCCCACCACAATGGGGCGCTCCAATGCATGATTCAACGGTGTGCCACTTGCATTTGCTTCCTTCAAACGCTGAATACGGCTCAACTGCTCTTCCACTATCTCGCCAAAAAGCCTCTTCGCTCTTTCCACTATCGCCGCATTCGCTTCTCTCGTCACTGTCATATAGAATAGCGGACCCGACGGGATTCGAACCCGCGATCCCCGGCTTAGAAGGCCGGTGCTTTATCCTGGCTAAGCCACGGGTCCCGGTAATTAGAACAGTGACTCGGAACTCTTCTCCGCACCATTCGCTATCGCTTCTTCCACCGATGCCAGGTCCTTCATTATGAACAGCCGGGCTTTCTCATGCTCTACCGATTCAATCGAGTTCTTCAATATCGGGGCATATCTCTTGAACCTGTCTATCTTCACGGTATATGGCGCCAAATCCTCAATGGGTATGAGCTCAAAGCCTTTACCCTCGAGGTATTTCATCACCTTGTTCCGCTCACCGGTGTTCTTCAGTTCGAATCTGTACTTCACGCGATTATAATAGGCTGAGAGCGTATCAAATATCTCACGGTCATCAAAGAAATACTTGAAACACCACAAACTACCTATCTTGAAGATATTTATCTTTATTCTTTCATCCACTTCACTCATACTCATCTCTTATCACCTCCTCTTGTTATAGCCGCCAGCCTCGATTGAGACCCGTGATAGATGGAGAACCCTTCTGCAGTTCTCTGGTCTCGCTTCACATCGAACGAGACATCCTTTGAGTATAGTGCGTATGGCGATTCGCGCCCGACCACCCGTGCAACACCCTTGTTCAGCTTCAAATACACCGTGCCGTTCACACGCTCCTGCGTCTTATCTATGAAGGCATTGAGAGCATCAAAGAGCGGATCCATGACCAGACCCTGATAGACCAGTTCACTCCATGCTCTATCAACCAGTTCCTTGAATCTCAGTTCGTTCCTCGTCAATATGAGCCGTTCGAGATCGCGATGCGCCTCCAATAGAATAGTAGCAGCAGGATGCTCATAAATCTCTCGCGCTTTGAACCCGAGAACTCTGTCTTCCATCATGTCCGTCCTGCCTATCCCGTGCTTACCGCCGATGGCATTCAGCATCTTTATCAATGCGACTCCGTCCTGCTCGGTTCCGTTCACAGAGACCGGAACTCCCTGCTCAAAAGAAATCTGCAATAGTTCCGGTTCTTCCGGGGCTTCTTCAATAGAGGCAGTCCAGCGGAACACCTCCTCTGGCGGTGAGAACGCCGGGTCTTCCAGCTCACT
>JAGGRS010000125.1 GCA_021159475.1 Candidatus Methanophagales archaeon | reverse complement strand
CCCATACGCAAATATTTTTTAAAAAAGCGAAAAGTTTATAATTGGTCTCGAACCAACAATTTAGTATGAGAATCGGAGATGACCTGCTAAGGGAAGCTCATGTGCTCTTACACCCGATAAGATTTCGGATTGTGGAGCTGCTTACGGAGAAGCCGATGCACATAAATGAGATAAGTAAAGCACTGGGAGAAGAGAGGCGGCTCGTTTCTTACCACCTGCTCACCCTGGAAGAGCACGGGTTCCTGAGCAGTAAATACGAAATATCCGAACAGCCGAAGTCGAAGGGAAAAGCGATAAGGAAATACGAAGTGACGGAAAAAGTGGGAGAGGTGATTTTGAAGCTTAAAATGAGTATCTAAAATGTCTCCTCTTGTCTCATTATCCGCTCAAGCGCTACCTTCACCACTTTCGACATCTGATGTGATTTCTCTTTCAGTATCCTCTCCCTCTCTTTTCTCAATTTAACATCTTCTAAATCGCTCTCCAATATCTCTGCTTCGTGAACGCCGTGGTTCTTTATCAAGACCTCCCCTCGCTCATTTATATGCAGCCTTATCATCACCCTGTTTAATAATCCCTCCACGACCTCTCTAACTTTCATATCTATTAGCATTCCCGTGTTCTCCTTCACATCTCCCTTATACACCGGTGATTTGATGAGTTCAGTTTCAGCAACGGGGGAGACAAAAATACCCGCATCTACTTCCTCCACTCGCAACTTGAGGGACTCACTTCCGTGAGCTTCTAAAATGTCATTCATCGTCTCCCTTAACACCGCATTCAGTTCCTCATTTTCAACACCTTCTCTTTCGCTCATCTTTTTCATAACTTAAATCTATTTATGTCATAAAAAGGATTTGTTTGAAAGGAATGAGTGCTATCTATCACGCTCTGGGCTTGCACATGCATCAGCCGCCGGGGAACATAGAGTTACTGCTGGAAACGAACGAATGGGAGGCGAGACAGATAATCCTGTGTTACGAGCGCCCGTTGAAGTATGCAATGCGTTATGAAGACGTTGCGAAGATACATTTAGGTTTTTCGGGGATATTGCTGGAACAGCTTTGCGCTCCCAAAATAATAAAACGGTGCTCCGCGATATTGGATTTGGAACGGATGATGAAGGGCTATCCAGAGGCGGGGGGTATTGAATTCGTGGGTATGGGCTATTACCATCCTCTTTTCCCTCTGATACCGATGGAAGATTGGAAACCGCAGATAGAGCGGTGGAAGGCGAAAGCGAAGGAACTCGGGCTTGTAGCGGAAGGTTTCTGGCCACCTGAAATGGGGTTCTGCATGGAGATGATACCGGTGTTGGAGGAAACCGGGTTTAGATATGTGGTTGTTGATGGTGTGCACGTGAAGCCAGCCAAGGGAGATAAAAAGCTGACGATGGAAGAAATAATGTATAAGCCCCACATCGCTGAATATGACTCATCAGAGATAATAGTTATTCCGAGGGATAGAGACATAAGCAATGCGCAGGAAAGCGGACTTGACCCCGGGTGGTTTGAGCACGAGGTTATGCATAAGACGGAGAGATGCAAGGGGGATTGTCTTGTAACGACATGGTCTGACGGTGAGAATGGTGGATGGTTCAGACAGATGCACGAGCCATCGGGATTCTGGGGTCATTTCTTCGCTCCTTACATGGAAAGAGTGAGAAAAGGCGATTGCCCAATCACACCGATAAAAATAAGCGATTTTATCGAGGAGAATCCGCCTGAAACTCACGTTGTGGTTCGAACCGGTGCGTGGAACGTAGCCAATACAAGTGGATACGATTTCAGTCAATGGCAGGGCACGGAAAAGCAGCGTGAAGGCATTGAAGAGCTCTGGGCTACCAGTAGAGAATATCACAGGCTCGGCAGGAAGATACCGGAGGTGGAGGAGCATATATTGAGGGCGGAAACGAGCTGTAATCTGTTCTGGGGTGATGCATGGGTCCACAGGATATACGAGGATACGAAAGAAGCTAAGAGGTTGATGAGGAGTATGATGAGGCGGTGAAATGCGGAGTGAGCGAATTACTATTTATCACTCTCCTTAAACTTTTTAGCTATCCCTTGCTCCTTACCGAGCAGATTTCTTTTGCGTTTTCAAGCCCGTTTCTTCAAAACGGCAATACAATATAAAAAGATGTAATAGACGCAGATAGAGCCTGGAAAAACCAAAATGCCCACATGGATAGATGAGAACCTCGCAATAGCACCGATGCCATCGGAAGACCAAATTCCAGAATTGGCTAAGACATTCAAAGCGGCTGTCATTCTCGTGGAGGACCAGGAACTGGATTACGATATACACCAGTGGGGAAAATTTGGAGTGAAAGTGAAACCCAATACCGGATTTTGGAACGCCTGGCTTGAACGAGAGGTTATAGAATGGATAATTGTATCCTCTGCTCTGGTGTGCGTTTACGATAGAAGATTGTCCCAAAGGTCTCTGTGAATGTCCGCCCGCGGGTCTCGCACTGGTAACGCTCTCACCTTACGCGTCCAAACTTCTTCACTTTTATCCCTCCTCTAATACGTCTAACAACATTTAAAAGGGAGACTGCCTCAATTTATGTGCTTTGGTGATTTAAGCCCCCACTTATGCCACACTTGAAATTCCGGGGCATCCCTTTGTGTGCTTGCCTTTTTCGTCTTTTTTATTTTAACTTGTAGATTCTCATTTTCCTGTTATCGAACACTTTCTCAAATCCTTCAATGTTGTCGCCGTAAATCATTTTTATTCCAACTGTTTCTTTCTTTACAACTTCTCTTCTTTCTATACTCTCGATGGTGAAATTTCCGGTGATGTAATCGTCGGGCTCTTTCCCGGAAGCCAATACTATCGCAGGGAATTTCCATATATCATAAGGATAGACCACAAGCGCATAATCAGCTCCGTACTTTCTCGCTATGCTCATGGACTCATTGGAATTCTCGGCAATAAAGAAGTTGGCAACGTCCCTGACCTTATCTTCAGATTCATAGGGATACCACAATTCATATTCAATCCAGCTCCAGGGATATTTCTGTCTGCCGGCGATTGTTTCTTTGATGTTCCTCGAAGCTTCTCTTATCACCACTTTCCTACGCCCTATCTTCTCGATTCCATCCGCATAGTCCCACCATGCTAATACCGTTTCACCTTCTTTCGTGTTATTGGCCAGCCATGAAAAGCCCTCATACAATTTTTCGTCCTGGATTTCCCATTTCAAAGACTGCATGTCACAGAAATCCAACCACATCCCTGTTAATGCAATTGCCGTTATCGCTACGGCAATAGCCACAATACCGATGGCGATTTTTCGTTTCACTTTTTGTTCTCAATTTACCTACTTTGGTGATTTTAAGCCCTTAGCTTCCCTCGCCTTATATTCCGCTTTCGCTTCCCTTTCCTCAAGCCCTTTTTGTATCCAGCGAACACCAGATAGATAGTGTATTGATATACCTATTCCCCAACCTATGAGTGGATAAAAGAACCAGATAGCCCCGGGAGAATATATGAAGTTAATGGCTATCAACATAGCGTTAACCAGCACGTACACTACCAGATGAACTAAAAAGTCTCTTTTCTCCTCATCCGACACTATTTCCCTATACGCCTTTTTGTATTCCTCTAACGAGGTTTCTTCTGCCATATTTTTCACCTCCTTTAAGTCACATGCTCCATGCTTAAGCACAATGCCTGCACGTATAAAAAGCTTTTTGATTTTTTGATGCTCCCCAAAAAAGTTTGTTATAAATTGTACCGGTTTTTGCGTGTCTGCGTTTTCTCTTCTTTATCACAACCACCAGCATTTAAACCTTAATCATCCCGACAATCCCGTCCCTGATGAACTGTATAGCAATAGCGGCTACCAGTATCCCCATCACGCGACTCAAGACCTCCGAGCCCTCAGTGCCCATCACCCGATATATCCGCTCCGACTGCCCCAATATCAACTTGGTGGCAATAATAGCGGATAGTATAGCGAATAAAGCAACAAAAGGACCCCATGATTGTATAATCACCATAACAGTTGTTATAGCGCCCGGACCGGCGAGTAGAGGTGTACCTATTGGCACTGCACCTATCCCCCTGCCCGCCTCCTTCACCACGTATTTATGCTCACGCAGGAGGTCAAAGGATACGAGAAGGAGTAGAATTCCTCCCGCCACCATGAAACTATCCAGACTTATATTCAGAACATCGAGCACGAACTTGCCGAGGAATGCGAATAGAAGTAGCAGCAATGTCGCAACCACAACCGCAT
>JAGGRS010000198.1 GCA_021159475.1 Candidatus Methanophagales archaeon | reverse complement strand
AAGTTACATTTTATAGAACGAAAAATGAAACGATTGTTTGCAACGGCATTCGCTATTGCATCAATAATTGCCGTGATACTTCTTTCTGGTTGTGTTACCAAACCCAGACAGGCGCGAGAGTGGGCGGTTACCAGCGAAGGGATGCTAAAATATCCGAAATGCACGCCGGAATATCAATTGATAACGCTTGAAACCACTGACAATTACACGCTTTACGGGGTCACGTTTACAAGTAGGGGCACGGAAATATCAGGACTTATGCGAATGCCCGGAGCGCCAACGCCACACGGAAAAGACGTCCCCGGAGTCGTGTTGCTGCCTGGAGCAACCGTGCCAAAAGAAGGCGAGCAGGGGCTTGCGAAATATTTGTGCAGTCTCGGGTATGCGAGTATCGCAATAGACCAGCGGAATTTAGGTGTTGTGAACATACAGGGCGATTTACAGATGTTTTTGAATGGTGAAGAGCCGACAGAGCACAAGATGGTGCACGATGCTCTTGCTGCTGCCGCGGTCTTACGTGCTCAGCCAGGGATAGACGCGGAACGCATTGTATATGCGGGCGAGAGCAACGGTGCAAGGTTTGCCATCATCGCATGTGCACTTGACCCCGAAGCACGAGGCGTGATTGCAATCAGCACGTGTGGATATGGAATAGAAGATGCGATTGCTTCCGGGCGACTGAACGACCCTGAGGAGATTCAATTCTACCGCTCAATTGACCCTGATACGTATCTTGATAAAATTCCACCGAGAAAGTTCGTAATGATTCATTCACTGAACGATACAGTCATTCATTATGAGAATGCGCTGCGGACATACGCAAAGGCGGGCGAGCCGAAGGAACTGCATACCGTTGGGACTGCTACGCACGGCTATTGTAAGGAGATGAATGCGTTCATCAAGACGGAACTTGAAAAGATGCTTCGATGATAGATATTAACTTTCTTCACCACATATACACCCACAATCATCGGATAGCATAGCTTTCATTAAAGACAAGAAAGCTGAACCTTTATACTTTATAAGTAATGAGAACAATCTTATCCATGGTGAGTGATAGGAGATGACCGATACCATAATACTATGTAAGGAGGGAACGATAAACTCCTATTTGAGTGCACTTATCGTCGCTAAGGTGTGCCTTTATATGCAAATTTTGCATGCGCGAAACTCTAAGCTGTAGAAGTGCCGGAAGGGTGAGAAGCCTGCGCTTTTCTCCCCCTGGGATTTTTTGTTGTTTTCTACCCCTCCGCCTTTCCAAACTGTTCCACAGCACTTTCCGCAGCATCAACCATAACATCGCGATGCAATGAAACGCAGGGGTCAAAGCTCTTCTCCATTCTGCTCAATTCCTTTGCAGTCATTCCTTTTCTTATAGCATTGCATAACCCGTCTATCCTATCTGCAACCATGTCTTCAGAAATCAGTTGCGCACCTATCAACTTCTCCGTATAAGCATCAAAAAGCAATTTCACTGCCATTGACTTTCTTCCGGGATAGAATCTCGCTTTTGTGGGCTTTTCCTTTTTACCGCTTATTACTTTTATCCCGTATCTCTCTGCAATCGCCGATGTAATTCCTACTGAACCCACTTGAAAATCTGCGATAGTTGCCACGGCAGGGCTCAAAGAGGGCTCAAGCGAGTAACTAATACCCATCAAATTATTTGCAACGACTTTTGCCTGCACTAAAGCGGTAGAAGCGAGTTGACTCAGTCTTGGACGAAGAGTAATAGCATCTACAACTTCTACACAGTCTCCAAGCGCATATACATTTTTTATATAGTTCCCATCTTTTTTAACGTGTAAAAACTGGTCTGTCACTATTCCACCAGTTTCGCCTATTTCTATACCCGCTTTTTCCGCCAAATCAGCATTTGGAAGCATCCCTTTTGAGATCACGACTACATCTGCAGGAATTTCCTCACCACCTACCACAACAGATTTCACCTTCGCACCATCGCCTTTTATAGAATCCACTGACTTACCAAAAATGAACTCGACCCCCTCTTTCTCCAGCCTTTCACGTACTATCGACCCCATATCGGGATCCAACATACTGGATAGCGGCGTTGGATGCCCTACTACTACGGTTGTTTTCAATCCATTTTTCAAAAAAGCAAGAGCTACTTGCAGCCCAATCGGACCACCCCCGATAACCACTGCGTTCTTCGCTTCCGGAGCATTCATAGCAGCTTCTATCCTTTTCCCGTCTTCTACAGTGCTCATCGTATAAACACCTTCCAAGTCTGTTCCTTCTATTTCGGGGATACGAGGCTTTCTCCCTGTCGCTATCACTAAATATTCGTATTTTATTTCCTCCCCCGTGCTGAGACTAACGGTGCTATTTTCCAAATTGATGCTCGTTGCTTCGGTCTCTGTTCGGTAATCAATGCCATGTTTAATGAAAGTCTCCGGTGGGTCTATCTCGGCAACTTCCTTCATACTAAAAACCCCTTGCAATGCAAAAGGCACTGCGCAAATAGAAGATGACCCGCCTCTTTCTTTCTTCACAAGCGTTATGTCAAACTGCTTGAGAACCTCTGCCCCCTTTTTAAATATGGCTTCCAGTGTATATGTCCCCGCATCACCACCACCAATTATCACAACTTTTTTCGCCATTTTTTCTCTTTTAAATATTCTTGATTTGAACATAAAAGTTTTTCTATTTTTGACACTTTTAGAAAAAGCGTTTGCGAAAGAGGAATATGAAAATACAGTGCGCTGAGGCGATAGTAGAGATAAAGGGCGACCTCGTATATAAGAGGAGAATAGAGAAGCGATACCGCTTAAAAGAGATAGACGAGAGGATAAGGAGAGAAAGGACAAAAAGCGAAGCGAAAATTATCTCAGAAGCAAGAAGGAAAGGTGTACCTACTCCTATTATTTTCGATATCGATGATTACGAGCTCGTAATGGAGAGAATAGAGGGTGATTTGGCGAAAGAGGTGATTAATGGGGCGATAGGCGAGAGAATAGGCGAGCTTGTGGGCATCTTGCACAAAAATGGAATAATTCACGGCGATTTAACCACCTCCAATGTTATTGTGGGCAGGGATAACATCATCTATCTCATAGATTTCGGGCTCTCGTCCTTCGATTCGAGCATAGAAGCAAGGGGAGTGGACGTTCACGTCTTCTTCCAGAGCCTGTCGGCAACGTGTGAGTCATGGAAAGAACTGAAGGAGTCATTTATAAAGGGCTATACACGCACCTTACCCGATGCCCCTCAGGTATTGACCCGCGTATCAGAGATAGAACAGCGAGGTAGATACGTAGTGCGTAAGGTAAGAGGAGGATTGTGATGAAGGTTGTTGTTACCGGAGGCGCCGGTTTTATTGGCTCGAACTTAGCGGATGAACTCGCAAACAGGGGAAAAGAAGTCGTTATCCTGGATGATCTCTCAACTGGAAAAATTGAGAATATAGGAGGACTGCGGAGAAGAGAGAACGTGAGGTTCGTGAACGGGAGTGTAACGGATATGGAGTTGTTAAAGGGGGTATTCAAACGTGCTGAGGTCGTTTATCATCTCGCTGCGATTCCATCGGTGCCCCGCTCCATTAAGGAGCCGGTGAGCTCGAACGAAGTGA
Source organism: Candidatus Methanophagales archaeon (assembly GCA_021159475.1). Lineage (GTDB taxonomy): Archaea > Halobacteriota > Syntropharchaeia > Alkanophagales > Methanospirareceae > G60ANME1. The sequence goes on along the minus strand of JAGGRS010000198.1, from coordinate 663 downwards.
ACATTAACGGAACACTAAACGTTCTGGTGGCAGCGAGAGCATGTGGAGTGAGAAAGGTCGTCTATGCCTCTTCGTCTTCCGTTTATGGTGACACGCTCGAATTGCCGAAGAGAGAGGAGATGAATCCCAACCCGCTCTCTCCTTATGCGGTGACGAAACTCACTGGAGAATACTACTGCCGGGTCTTTCAGGAGGTTTACGGGCTTGAAACGGTCTCTCTGCGATACTTCAACGTTTACGGACCGAGACAGGACCCCCTTTCGGAATATGCCGCGGTAATTCCAAAGTTCATTCAGAGGGCTCTGAAAGGGATGCCACCCGTGATCTACGGTGATGGCAACCAAACGAGGGATTTCACATTTGTTAAAGACGTTGTGGAAGGAACGATAATCCTCGCCGAGAACGAGGCTACCGGTGTTTTCAATATTGGAAGGGGTGAGCAGACATCCATTAATCATCTCGCCAGGCTTGTTCTTGAAGTTACGGGACTGGATCTCGAACCCATCCATGAGAAGCCGAGAACAGGGGACGTGCGACACAGCTTAGCGGATATTTCCAGGGCTAAGAGCTACGGTTATAATCCGAAATATAGCGTGAAGGAAGGATTGAAGGAGACAGTGAGGTGGTTCGGGCATGAAGTTTGACCTGGAAAAGGGTAAAAGG
>JAGGRS010000229.1 GCA_021159475.1 Candidatus Methanophagales archaeon | reverse complement strand
CTTCACTGGGTATGAAAGTGACGAAGTTGTGGGACCCACCATATCTGCAGGTTGCGCTGGACATACCAAACTGGAATCACATGGAGCGTGTGGTGAAGGAACTGCCAAGGAATGACCATCTGATTATAGAGGCGGGCACGCCACTGATAAAGCGATATGGAGTGGATATAGTGGGTAAGATAAAGGAGATAAAGCCCGAGACGTTTGTGGTCGCCGATTTGAAGACGCTCGATACGGGTAATCTGGAAGCGAGAATGGTTGCGGACTCTGGTGCTGATGCGGTGGTGATTTCTGGTCTTGCACCGCTTCGGACAATAGAGAAGGCGATAGAAGAGGCGAAGAAGACGGGCATATACTCCAGCCTGGATATGTTGAATGTTAGAAGCCCGATAGAACTGCTAAAAGAGTTGAGCATAGGTGGATTGATGCCGGATGTTGTGGAGTTGCATCGTGCGATAGACGTTGAGGAACTGGGCGAAGAGCATGCGTGGGGTAACATAGAGGAGATAAAACGCATAGGGGGTAACATTCTGGTTGCAGTTGCAGGTGGGATAAGGGAGGAGAATGCACCTGAGGCATTGAAGGGCGGTGCAGATATACTGATTGTGGGTCGTGGTATAACGAACTCGAGGGATGTGGAAGGCACAGCGAGGCGATTCCTGAGATTGATGAAGGAGGAGATAGACCAGTACCGGGTGATGACCGATTTCTGATTTCTAATATCTGAACATGAGGCTGTTCTTCGTGATGGACCTGCTCAACGGCATGGTGGTGCATGCGAATGCGAAGAGAGGTGCACGTGCGAAGTATCAGCCGATTCATCTTTACAGTTCGATTGTCAGCACATCGGAGCCCATGCGAGTAATTGAGGAGATAAGACCCGCTGCTGTTTATATCGCCGACCTGAACAGGTTGATGGGCACCGGCTCCAACCGCGAGATAGTGGATGCGCTGAAGCATAAGTATAGAGCGATGTGGATGGCACTGGATTACGGTATAAAATCCATAGAGGACGTCGGAGATATAATCGAGATGGCAGACAGCATCATTCTGGGCACGGAAACGGCATCACTGGATTTGATTCGTGAAGTGAGCGCTAAATACTCGGCGGTGCATGCACCTTCAATAACTGTGAGTATAGACCTCTTCAATAAGGAGGTGCAGACCACTGACAGGAGGATGAGGATGGACCCGCTGAGCTTGATAACGGAGTTAAATTCTTATCCAATTCATGATATTATCATACTGGAACTGGACAGAGTGGGCACGGGTGTAGGCGTAGATTTCGATTTCCTCGCTCGCGCAGTAGAATGCTCCGAGCATGATATTCTGTGCGGCGGTGGTGTGAGGAGCTGTGAAGACCTCCACAGGATGGAGGATACAGGCATAAAGGGTGCTCTTGTTGCTACTGCTATTCATAATGGTGCAATCCCGGTATCTTACCTGCATTAATTGTTATTGATGACCGCTAATGGATGAGGGTGAGACGTTTCAGGAAGCGGTATTGAAGCTGGTGATGCGGATACCGAAGGGCAGAGTGACGACTTACGGTAGAGTAGCGACCGAAATAAAGGGTTCAGTGCATGCCGCACGTGCAGTTGGGCAGGCACTTGCGAAGAATCCCCATCCGGGGGTTATACCCTGCCATCGGGTGGTGCGAAGTGACGGTGATGTAGGGGGTTATAGCGGAGGTATAGCGAAGAAGATAGAGCTACTGAGAGCAGAGGGGATAGAGATAGAAGGTAGAAGGGTGAAGAATATCAATGAGGTGCTTTTTCAGTTTTCCGGCGTTGGGACAGGATGAGATTCGTAACTGACAGGATGCTGGGGAAGTTGAGCACGTGGTTGCGTATCCTGGGCTACGATACCGTATATGCGGCGGACCTGGAAGTTAAAGGAGATGAAGACCGATTTATAGTCACTCTTGCGGAACGAGAGGGGCGGATATTGCTCACACGCGACAGGGGCATGATAAGAGAGGCGAAACGGAGGGGTATTCAACATGTGTATGTGAGAGATGGGGAAGTGATGGAACAATTGAAGGAGTTACTTCACCATAGAATAGATATAAATCTTGAACCTGTGCCGCGTCGGTGCAGCATCTGCAATGGTGAGCTCAGGAAGGTGAAGGAAGGTGAGGAGGCTATGCTGCTGGCTAAGAGCTATGTACCAAGAGATAAAATAGGGAAGACCGAGTTCTGGGTCTGCAATAACTGTGGCAGGATATACTGGAAAGGCTCTCACTGGTTGAATATGCGTGCGAGACTGAATGATGTAAAAGGCAAAAATAGAAAAATACTTAATATGGAAGAGACAGATTGAGGGATGATGGCGGTGGTGGACGAGCGAGAGAAGGCGAGGAGGAAGGAGAAAGCGGCGGAATCCGTTGCGTCAATGGTGAAAGATGGCATGGTGGTCGGTCTTGGCACGGGTTCCACAGCGGAACTGGCGATAAAGAAGCTGGGCGAGCGAGTGAAAGCGGAGGAGCTTGAGATTCTCGGTGTCCCCACTTCGCTCAGGACCGAGATGGTCGCAATAGAAGCCGGTATTCGCGTTACCACGCTCTCTGAGCACCCTTCGCTCGATATCAGCATAGATGGCGCAGACCAGGTTGATTCGCAGTTAAACCTGATAAAGGGCGGCTGGGGCTCCCATACGAAGGAGAAGATAGTATCATACGCGGCGCGGAGGTTTGTTATCTGCGTTGATGACGGTAAAATGACGGAGAGGTTGAATAAGCCAGTTCCTTTAGAGGTATTGCCATACGCAGTGAAGGTGGTCGAGGCGCAGGTGAAGCGGCTGGGTGGTGTTCCTGTGCTGAGGGCAGATGGTAATAGAGGCGGTTATTTCATCACAGAAGGAGGGAATCTGATAATGGATGTGGATTTTGGTGTTATAAATAATCCGGAGGAGATGAGCATGACCCTCTCTTCAATTGTTGGCTCTGTTGAGCATGGCATCTTTACCAATGCTTCGGAAGTGCATGTGGGTGTGGGTGATGGTGATGATGAGGGTGTGGAGATACTGAGGAGATGAAAGAGAGATGAAACTGTTGGTGAGTCCGAGGGATGTGGAAGAAGCGAAGGCGGTGATTCAGGGTAATGCGGACATAGTGGATGTGAAGAATCCAGGTGAGGGGTCTCTGGGTGCTAATTTCCCATGGGTTATCAAATCGGTAAAGGAGCTGGTGATGAGCGAGTGTGGAGACACGGTGGAAGTGAGTGCTGCGATAGGGGACTTCGATTACAGACCGGGAACAGCTTCTTTGGCTGCATCGGGTGCCGCATCTGCCGGTGCTGACTACATAAAGGTCGGGCTCTTCAGGATAAGAGATAAGCGTGAGGCGATAGATTTGCTATCAGCGGTGGTTAGAGCGGTGAAGAGCCTTGCACCCACGAAGAAAGTTGTTTCCGCTTTCTATTCTGACTATAAGCGAATAAATTCAATCTCACCTTTTGAGGTCGCTGAGATTGCCAGTGCAGTGAACATAGATGTGGCAATGCTCGATACGGGTATAAAAGACGGGCGTTCAACACTGGAATTCATGAGTGAAGAGGAACTCAGGCGCTTCGTTGAAGAGTCAAGGGCGCTTGGGCTGGAAACAGCACTTGCAGGCTCACTCAAGTTCGAGGATGTACCGAAGCTAAAGGAGATAGCGCCCGATATAATAGGCGTCCGGGGGATGGTCTGCGGAGGCGATAGAAGAGCGAATATAAGGGCAGACCTGGTACGGGATTTGAAGCAGATGATAAGTGATAAGTAACAAGTGAGAGTCTGGGTAATAAAAAGCCTCGTCACCTCCCTGTCAATCTCCTCCGCCTTTCTCAACTCATCCTCGCTGGCCACTAAGTATCGCTGACATTTTAGCCATGCAGGTCGTTTCAGGTAAACCCGCGTATTGTGCGGGACGTCAGCCATGTAAACGAACCCTGCGGCGCGCATCTCTGCACGGAAATCACCGCTCTTCCCGTAGAAGTCATCGCAGCAAATTGCCTCGAAGGGAAGACCGTTCGCGTGCGCACGCTGGATCATCTCCCAGCCGAGTTCTATCTTCGTCTTGAACTTCCGCTCGGCAGGAATCCCGAGTTTCTCCCTTAACTCCGCCATCTCTGCTGTAAACCAATCTTCGGGCAGATACAGCTCCGCGTCCACCCACGTCCACACCGATCCATTGGTATGATTCTTCAGTGCACATACTTTTGCAATAGAAGATGGAGAATAAGAGTACCTTGCAGATATCAAAGGAGCTCGGGAGGAAGTACGATTCCGTATTGGCTTTCGTAAGAGAGGTGCAAGAGATTGCGGAGAAGATAGAGGG
>JAGGRS010000156.1 GCA_021159475.1 Candidatus Methanophagales archaeon | reverse complement strand
CCCTACCCTCACTCACTCCTCCTTCCATTCTTACCACTCTTAATATGTTATTCTACACCTTATATAATTTCTTTGATTTCATTTGACCACGATTAGTACTTCTGGATGATCAGGGACAACAATGGTTTTTGTCTTCGTGGTTTCATCTTTTAAGACAATATGACTCCCTTTCTGATGGTCAACATAAAATCCCAACCTGATCAAAGCTCGGACAACTTTCCGCGCTGGTAATAACGGAAGTTTTGGCATTCCAATCACACACTAACAGCCACTTCTTTGATGCTAACGACATCAGGCTCTGGGACAGGCTGATTGTTCTTCTCAAGCGACTCTAAATAAGCCGCTATTGCTTCTTTTGCGTTTTTCAAAGCCTCTTCTAAGTTTTTCCCTTGCGTTATACATCCAGGTAATGCTGGAACAGTCACCACCAACCAACCGTCCTCCCCGGGCTCTATAACGACTTTGTATTTTTTTATCATCTCATCACTATAATAAAATAAAAAGGAGGGGGCATATAAAGATAACACTCTGCAAGTCACATATAATCTCACTAATCCTCGTATACCTTATCCCTCTCACGCCCTCACACCGATTGGCATCACATATAAGGGTTTATGTGCCTCAGGGAGATTCAGAACCTTTGCAACTTCGTCATCATCGAATGCGCCTATTGCCACGGTAGCCAGACCCAGAGCTTCGCATTCCAGATATATATTCTGTGATACATGTCCTGCCTCTATATGCACATATCTTATTCCCCGCTCGCCATATCTGCGGGTCGTGCGTTCGTATTCCGCAGTGATGACGATAGAGAACGAAGCATCAGCGATGAACATCTGCCGCAAGCAAGCGGTTGCCAGCTCTACCCGGAGGTCACCGCCCTTATGCGGCTCCAGATAGCCGTTCTCCACACGATATACTCCCGGCTCTATATGCTCCACAGCTCCTATCACGAGGTATAGCTCCAGTGGATATGTGGCACCTGCGGAAGGCGCTTTTGAAGCAGCCCATACGAGTAGTGCGAACTCTCGCCTCTTTATTGCATCATGTTTGAATGCCCTTCGCGACTTACGCCTCGCTATCGCCTCTTCCACCGATACAGTGCTTTTATGCTCCGGCACTTCCAGTTTCACGCGTTCCATATCTCTCATTGCCGCAACTCCTCACGTGCTATTACCACCCTCTGTATCTCAGATGTCCCAACAGCGATACTGAGTATTCTCGCATCCCGTAACAGCCTCTCCACCAGGCTTCCACGCGTGCAGCCGAGTCCACCATGTATCTGTGCGGCGCTCGTTGCTGCCTGGAAAGCGGTTTCAGATGCATAGAGCTTAGCCATTGATGCCTCTTTTGTTATGCGCTCGCCGCTATCGGCGAGATAAGCGGCTTTATAGGTGAGCAACCTCGCCGCCTCCGCTCTCATTGCCATATCAGCAATCATGAATTGAACAGCCTGGAAATTTGCTATTGGCTGCTCAAACTGCTTGCGCTCGCTCGCATATCGTTTAGAAGCTTCAACACAAGCCCGGGCGATACCGACACCGATGCTGCCCATGACTATTCTATCCCTGTCCAGAGTAGCCATTGCTATTCTGAACCCGTCACCCTCATCGCCGAGCATATTGGCAGCGGGAACGCGACAATCATGGAATTCAAGCCCACCAACCACGCAACCCCTCATACCCGTCATCTCCACGAGTCTGGAGAACGAGAAACCTTCAGTGCCCTTCTCCACGATAAATGCACTCATCCCCCTCCTACCCTTGCTCTTATCCGTGTATGCAAAGACCACATAAATATCGGCTACTGCTGCGTTCGTGATAAATGCCTTCCTGCCATTTAATATGTATTCATCACCTTCCCGCACCGCGGTCGTCTCCATGGAGAGTGGGTCAGAGCCCGCAGCAGGCTCGGTGACTGCAAATGCGCCCAATTTCTCACCACTACATAAAGGCTCCATATACCGATGCTTCTGCTCTTCAGAGCCTGCGAAATAGATAGGGAACAGTGAGATAAGAGCGGCGCAACAGAGGAAGCCGATACTTGCACTCGCCTTTGAAAGCTCCTCCACCGCCAGTACATAGCACATCAGGTTATCACCCAGACCGCCATATTCCGCCGGAAATGGAATGCCAAAGAGTTTGTGCTCCCCCATTCGTTTCACGATATCCATAGGAAATTTCCCCTTACGGTCTATCTCCGCTGCGCGTGGCAATACCTCCGCAGTGGCGAACTCACTGACGAAGCTCTGAATTTCTCGCTCCCGTGTTCCTAACTCGAATTTCATCTCCCTCACAGACAAAACAGAACCAATAATTTTTATTACTCTATTTAAAAAGAAGAGAAGATAAAAAGGTTAAAGAGGTTGAGGAATAGGGGGGTAAGTAAGACGAGGAAACCTTCTGTGAACATAGGAATGGTAGGGCATGTTGACCATGGGAAGACGACCTTAGTGAATGCGCTCTCAGGTGAATGGACGGACAGGCACAGTGAAGAGATAAGGCGCGGGATATCCATAAGGCTTGGCTATGCGGATGCGACATTCAGGCGCTGCCCGGTCTGTAAGGAGCCGGAATGCTACACGGTGGAAGAGGTCTGCAAGCACTGCGGCACGAAGACGGAGGAGCTAAGAACGGTCTCATTTGTTGATTCCCCGGGGCATGAAGCCCTGATGGCGACGATGCTGAGTGGCGCAGCGATTATGGATGGTGCGGTTCTGCTCATAGCAGCTACTGAGCCCTGCCCTCAGCCGCAGACGAAGGAGCACCTGATGGCTCTCAGCATTGTGGGGATAGAGAAGGTGGTAATTGCGCAGAATAAAATTGACCTCGTCTCACGGAAGGAAGCGATAGAGCACTATTTACAGATAAAGGAGTTCATCAGGGGCACAATTGCGGAGAAAGCGCCTATTATCCCCATCTCCGCGCAACAATCGGCGAATCTGGATGTTCTGATCCAGAGCATAGAGCAGACGATACCGACACCCTCTCGCCACTCTAACGAGCCCCCGCTTATGTATATCGCGCGCTCGTTTGATGTAAACAAGCCGGGAACGCCGATAGAGCACATAAAAGGAGGTGTGATAGGGGGTTCACTGCTCCAGGGTAAGTTGCGGGTCGGAGATAAGCTTGAGATTCGTCCTGGTCGGATGGTAACTTCGGGAGGAAGAGAGAGATGGGTACCAATTGAGACCGAGATAACGTCTATAATGGCGGGTGGCGAGCTGGTGGAGGAGGTAACACCCGGAGGACTGATAGGAGTGGGTACGAAATTAGACCCGAGCATGACGATAGAGGACTCGCTTGCCGGTCAGTGTGTGGGTTTGAAGGGCACTTTACCCCCCACTCGCGATGTGCTCGTTCTTCGTTTCCATCTGCTGGAACGCGTCGTTGGAGTGGCGAAGGAGGTGGAGACAACGGCGATAAAGGTGGGTGAGAGTTTAATGCTCAGTGTTGGTACGGCGATAACGATGGGAGAAGTGAAGAAGGTAACGAAGGATACCCTGAAAGTGGAACTGAGTCGCCCTATATGTGCAAAAACGGGTGCTCGTGTGGCAATTGCGCGGAAGATAAGTGCGAGATGGCACCTTATAGGTGCGGGAACAGTGGAATAATGGCGAAGATGAAGATAGAGCCCTTTGAGCGGTATGGCGAAGAATATGATGCGTGGTTCGATGAGCACAGGCATGTGTATGAAGCCGAACTTCGCGCAATAAGGGCTCTGCTGCCAAAAATGGAAATGAAAGAGAGCGAAAACGGAAGTAAAAGTATAGAGATAGGCGTGGGTAGTGGTCGTTTTGCCGCTCCCTTAGGTATCACACTCGGTATAGACCCCGCACCCGGGATGATACTGCTGGCAAAAGCACGTGGTATTGAAGTAATTGGCGGTATTGCAGAGGCGCTCCCGCTTAGGGATTCACATTTCGAGCTCGTGCTCATGGTTACCACCATCTGTTTCCTCGATAACGCAGAGAAGGCATTCAGGGAGGTCTATCGCGTGCTCAAGCCTTATGGCTGCTTCATCATTGCTTTTATAGACCGCGACAGTCCTCTTGGTGAGATATACAGCCATAAGAAGTCGGATAGCCCTTTCTATCGCGTTGCGAGATTTTATAATACGCGTGAGGTGATTGCGCTCTTAAAGGATGCGGGCTTCAATAAGGAAATCAAAAGTATGCAGACTATATTCCGTTTTCATACGCAGTTAGGGGATGAGAAGGAGGAGGATAAGGTGGAGGAAGTGAGGCGGGGTTATGGTAAGGGCTCGTTCGTCGTGCTGAAGGTGGTGAAATGACTTGACGCTTGTTGCTGGTATAACCGGTGGGATAGCAA
>JAGGRS010000040.1 GCA_021159475.1 Candidatus Methanophagales archaeon | reverse complement strand
TTCCAGCTTCTCGCAACGCTTCCCTTTCTTCTCCCCCTTCCGCTAACTTTACCCGAGCTGTGAGATACATCTTATAATTGTTTTTGTAAAGTTTTATATCCGCTGTATCCCATTTATAAATAGACGGGAATTAGCGGAGGTGACATCTTAAATTTTAGATTGATTTTAGACTTATAGATGCATTGGGATTGTGTTCGGGTAACCGCATAACGACAGCATTCTGGAGACTATGATGAGCGACATCTAAAATCCTGTCATGGCTGCGGGAGAAGAAGAGATGGCTCTCACATCGGCAATCAGAGCATCCAAAGCCCTTTATATTCGCCAGTTGCTCATGCATCTTGCTCGCTATCATGCATTCCTCACGATTTGATGTCTCCTTAAATATCACTTCCCTTATCTCAGCATCGGGACTCGCCAATAGATAATCTATATGCCAGTGCAGTCGCTTCTCACGGCGCAGATGCCGGTTTATTCGCCGCTCCAATCCGGATAGAGCGGAGCCAACATAGGCATAAAAGCCGCGCTTGAATTCTATCGTGCCCAGCTTCCCTATCTCCAGCTCCTCGCACCTGCTTTTCTCTATAATCAACACGTATACTCCCTTCATCTATCTGCCCATACCTATGCCCATCCACGTCAGGACACCGATACACGACAGCGTTACTATTACACCCGCAATTAGCACCCCCGCAAGGATTGACACAAACGCATATCTGCACCTGATACCGAATACAAATGCCACTGCACTTGCAGTCCACGCGCCCGTTACGGGCAGGGGGATAGCGACAAACGGTATCAAGCCCAAAGAGCCGTATTTATCCATCCGTGCGCTATATCGCCTCGTTCTCGCGAATAGCCACGCAAAGAATCGGTCAAAGATGGTGTAGCGCCTCAGCCAGTTTGAGACCGGTTCGAGGAAGAGTAATAACGGGACAACGGGTAACATATTGCCAATCACGGAGAGGACGAATACCTGCAAGGGCGCCATCCCATATACAGTTAGCCCTACCGGAATAGAAGCACGCAGCTCCCCAAAAGGGGTCATTGCCATCAATGTTACCTTCACACATTCAAGCATGCTCATTCATTCAAAATAAAAGATAATGCGAGAGCAAAGATATACTCTGTCTGTCATCCACCTGCCTTCTGCTCCCCCGAGGTATTCACCAATATATACGCAGACTGCCCTCCTGGCTGCTTCACCTCGTATAATGTCCCCGATTCTACTATATCACCAGTAACAGTGACCGTCTGGTCTGTTGGTGCCATCTTCAGCATCTTCCCGCGCTCAATTATCTGCTTCATCTTCTCGGGATTCGTGAGCGCCTCCTGCATTCCCATCTGTATCAGTACCATCACCAGCAGCCCAAGTGCGAATATCATTGCTACATCAAAGAGATTTGCAACCCCGGTCAGTGGGTCATCATCCTCATCCCTCCGCCGCCTCCTTCTACTTACCCTTCGCTTCAAATACCTCATCTTTTATTCTCACCCCTACATACAGGAGAATGCAACACTATAAAAATTTTTTAGGATATTTTATGAACGATTCTCCACTTGAAAAGCACCAGAAAACTTTATTTATGGATTTAACCAATACAAATTAGATAACAAGGAGTAGAGATAGAGACAGGAGATGGAGGATAGAGAGAAGATGATAAAAGTATATTCAACGAAGGTCTGCCCGCATTGCAAGCAGGTGAAGGATTTTCTGGCTGCGGCTGGCGTGGAATACGAAGATGTGGATATTACATCGGCGGAAGCACTCACCGAACTGAGAATGAACGGCGTATTCACGCTTATTACTCCCGTTCTCCAGGTTGGTTCTACATTTATCACTCATGATGAGCTATTTGATGGTGAGGATTTGAACGTGGAAAAACTAAAAGAAATAGTTGAAGGAAAGAAAGAAGAGGAGGGGGCATAGAAGATAGAAAATGAGAAGACGATTTGATAGGGATAAGGACACGATACAGACGACTCTGGATGGTATGGCATTGCGGTTCCCGAAGGTGAGAACCAGCGATGGGCATATCCTGGATTGGGATAGGGAGGCGATAGTGAATCAGCTTTTACGAGAGACGAAACTGAGTGAGGATTTTTATGGGTGCCCCGGGATAACAGAGGAGGAGGCGCGTGATATAGCGAGGAAGGCAGAGTTGAAGATAAAAACGATGGGTATAACACAGCTATCGGGTCCTCTCGTGCGCGAGATAGTGAACCAGATCTTACTGGAGGATTACAAAAAGCTGGAATGGCGGAATGTATGCACTCGTGTGGGCACGCCGGTCTATGATGCGCACCTCATAGATATAGGAGAGGGATTTGAAGCAAATGAGAATGCGAATCTACAGGATAATGCGGAGACCTCGCATAAGAAGAAAGCGGACAAGATATGCAAGGAGCAATATCTGTTGCTACTGCCGCCGAAGTTGGCGGATGCGCATCTGAGCGGGGACTTACATATACACGACCTTGAGTATTTTGGTACACGCGGGTTCTGTCAGGACTGGGATTTACGCTACTTCTTCTATTACGGGCTGATGCCCGATGGCTCAGGTATGAAGGCGTCAGTAGCGGGACCGGCGAAGAAGCCTGAAGTTGCTATCCTCCATGCTGTCAAGATACTTGGTTCTGCACAGACGAATTTCGCGGGCGGGCAGGGGTTCTTCAATTTCCTCGTGTTTATTGCACCCTATCTTGAAGGGCTATCATACGAGGAGATAGAGCAGCTCATGCAGATGTTTGTATATGAGATGACACAGATGCAGGTGGCACGTGGCGGGCAACTGGTCTTCAGTTCCGTCCAGCTCACACCCGGCGTGCCGAAGATATGGCGTGATAAGCCGGTGGTTTATAAAGGTGCGGTCTGGAATGGAGAGCAGGCGCCACTGAGGACATACGGCGAATTTGAGCGTGAGGTGCGTCTGGCATTCAAAGCGCTAATGAATGTCATGCTTAAGGGCGATTACTGGGGCAAACCTTTCAACTTCCCGAAGCCGGAGGTGGCAATAGAGCCTCAATTCCTGGAGGAGGATGAGGAGTTCAATAGGAACCATCCAGAATTGCCCACCTGGGGTGAGCTCTATGACCTCGCATTTAAACTGGCGGCTGAGTATGGCACGCCCTACTTCGATAATAAGATACCGGAGTATCGGGGTGCAGGCGAGGGTGTTTCATGCTATCAGTGCTGTGCCTATTCGTTTAAGACATCACCGGATGATGAAGGGTTCAATGATAAGATGTATTTCCGAAATGGCAAGCATTTCTCGATGGGCGGCTGGCAGGTGGTAACAATAAACTGTCCGAGAGCGGCATATCGTGCAGAAGGGGATGATGATAAGCTATTTGAGGAGTTAAAGAAACAGATTGACCTCTCGATAGAGATATTCAGAGTGAAGAAGCAATGGATGGATAAGATAGTGAGGGCAGGGCGAATGCCTTTTGCCACACAGCGCCCAAAAGACCCTTATACGGGTGAGAAGGGCGATGTCGCTGTCTATTTAGATGAACTTGTGTATATCGTGGGAGTGGTGGGGATAAATGAGATGGTGCAATACCACTATGGGAAGCAGATGCACGAAGATAGAGGCGCTTTACGGCTCGCAGTTCGTGCAATGACGGAGATGGAACTGTATGTGAGAGAATTAACAGAAAGAGAAGGTTTTGAGATCAGCTTCTCACGCACACCCGCGGAGACAGTGGCACAGCGATTCGCAGTTGCCGATCTGCTGAATAAAGAGTTCAGGGAGAAGGCGATGACGGTAGTGAAGGGCGACCTGCCACGGGCTTTAGAGCTGATGGGCAAGACGAGGGATTTACCGATTTATTACACTAACGGGACTCATGTGCCTCCAAATGCCGATATACCGCTCGCCAAGCGGATAAGTATTGAGCATATCTTCTTCCCCATCGTTGATGGTGGTGACATCATGCACATATTCCTCGGCGAGGGGTATCCCGACTGGCGGGGTATAAAGAGTCTGGCAATGAAGATAGCAACGAAGACGCAAACGGGCTATTTCGCATTCACGAAAGATATGACCGTATGCATGGATTGCTCGCATGTGACGATGGGTTTGAAGGAAGAGTGTGAGAACTGCCATTCTCGTAATCTGGATTATATATCGAGGATAACGGGCTATCTGCAATCGGTGAGCGGCTGGAATGCGGGTAAGAGGCAGGAGCTGCTGGACCGTATGCGATACGGGGCGGATGAGGTCAGGTAATGAGTAGTTGCAGCAGAAATGGGGGTGAGCGCCTATATTCAAGAGTTGCTGGGATATAGGTAAAGACAAGTAATAATCCTCTGTACAGCATGGAAAACATAGTAAAAATAGAGTGAGGGGAA
>JAGGRS010000163.1 GCA_021159475.1 Candidatus Methanophagales archaeon | reverse complement strand
GAATGCAATATAAATAAATATGTGAGGGTAATATATATTGAGGGTAGAAGATGAGTAAGCATCAGAAGCGAATAGCGGCACCAGGAAGCTGGCAGATAAGCCGGAAGACCGAATGGTGGACTGTAAAGCCCAGACCGGGACCGCATCCGAAGGACAGGAGCATACCTCTGCTCCTGATTCTCCGGGATATGCTTAAACTGGCGGATAACAGTAAAGAGGCGAAGAGGATACTGAACGAGGGTAAGGTCCTCGTTGACGGGCGTATACGGAAAGACCACAAATTCCCGGTCGGTATCTTCGACATCCTCTCCATTCCGGAGATAGAAGCGAATTACATGGTATTGATGGACAAGCGTGGAAAGCTGTCACTGCACGCGATAAGCCCGGAAGAAGCCGGTAATAAACTCTGCCGCGTGGAGAACAAGCGGATGTTGAGGGGCGGGGTGATACAATTGAACCTGCATGACGGGCGGAACATCCTGCTGGAGACCGCGACTACGGAGATAAGAACACACGATTCTATCTTGCTCGCCCTGGACTCGAATGCGATATCGCAGCGCTTCGCTTATAAGGTCGGCAGTAAAGCGATGGTGCTCGGGGGTAGGCATTCAGCGCAGATAGGGGAGATAGAGGAGATAAGGGTGGTAAGAAGTCCGGAGCCAAATGTAGTAATACTGAAGTCACTCGAGGATGGAGCGCGCTTCGAGACGATTGAGGATTATCTATTTGTGGTTGGAGAGGATGAGATAGCGATACCGGTGAACGGTAGTGGAGGTGAGTGAAGCAAAGATGGAATCGAATCAAAATCCGATGAGGAGGATAGAAGTGGATAAAGTGGTGATAAATATGGGTGTGGGCGAGAGCGGTGAGAAGCTGGCGAAGGCTGAGAAACTGCTCGCAGAGCCCGCAATTGCCGGTCAGAAACCGATAAAGATCAAAGCAAAAAAGACAATCCAGCCATTTGGTATAAAACGTGGTGAAGCAATCGCGTGTAAAGTAACTCTTCGGGGCGCCCGTGCACATGATTTCCTGACGCGCGTATTTAAAATACAGAATAAACTCTATCTGAGCCAGTTCGATACCTCCGGCAATTTCTCGTTCGGAATTGCAGAACATACCGATTTCGGTATTCGCTATGACCCGGATGTCGGCATCTTCGGTATGGACGTCGCAGTATCACTGAAAAGACCGGGCTATCGAATAAAGGAGCGCCGGATACAGCGAAAAAAGATACCAGCCAGGCATAGAATAACCAGGGATGAGTGCATAGCATTTCTTGAGAAGACGTATGGTGTGGAAGTGGTGGCGGAATAAATAAATGCACCTCGGAATAATCACCTGTGAGATTCTGAGGCGTGAGATACATGACGTTATTAAATGGACGGGCATCAAGCGTGTATTCATCGTGTTACCCGATACCACGAATCTCGCAATCCTTATGGCGAGCAGGGAGATGAATGCGCGATTCCTTACCGAGCTCGCTACGGACGATGAGATAGAGATAAAGGAGAAGCGCATTGATGGCATCAAGCGTGAGATTGAGGATAATGGGCTTATGGATTCGGTGATTATCATGGTGAATGAGCTGAGACTGCATGACCAGCCCTGGAAGTTACGGGCTGCGATAGAAGAAGGGCTGAGGGAACTGAGCCCCGTGGTTGAGCTCGTCCTGCTGGGATACGGGCTGTGTGGCTGCACATCGGACGAGATGGAAGAGCTGATACGTAAAGCCCCTGTGCACGTGGTGATACCGAGAGGGGCAAGGGGTGAGATATTGAACAATTGCATAGAGATTGCACTCGGCAGAGAGAAGGTGCAGGAGCTGTTGAGCGAGGAGACTGGCACTTTCTTCATGACGCCCGCCGGTGCTTCAATAATAAAAGAGCCTCAGGTGATTCTGGAATCGAGCATAAATATAATGGCTGGTGGCTGGGGCTGCAACTACCGATGCAGAACAGCAACAGCAGCAGATACCTCAAATATAATAAAACTGCTGAAGAATCATTATAAACGCGTTATTAAGGTATGCTACTCGGAGTCAGACGAGAGAGATGAGGAATTTGATAGTGTGGTGAGGGATTTCGCAGCCAAATTCGGGCTGATGATAGAATCGGCTAAGGGCTCTTCCCGCACTATGATTGATGCCCTCTCTTCACACCCTCTCTTCAAGTTCAAGAACCGCGAAGCTTAAAGGGTGTGAATTCGTGCCCGCCTCCGTCATAAAATTTCGTGAACCACTCATAGAAATGCAACCTGATGGTGTGGATACCCGCCATTATCGCCTCAAGAACTATCACAAGCGCAGTTCCAAGCAGGAATACCAGCGCCGCCATCACCGGTCCTAATACCGGCATCTTCAAGCACATAAAAGTGAGGAGGATGAAGACCTCAATCAGAGCGGCATGACAGAGTGCGAGTGCCAGAATCCTGCCATAAGAGACGGTATTCGCCAGGAATCGGAAGAAATTCTCCAGCAGTGCATCTATTACACCATCAATGAGGATGATGAGATAATCCATGACGCCCTTCTTCCCGCCACCCTCAGCATGCCTCATCTCCTCCACCACTTTGAGTATGAAGAGTAAAGCGATTGGTAATAGCACGAAGATGCCCATATTTCTCAGCAATACCGCTGTGTTGTGCTCCTGGAGCTCCGTGAAATAGAAACCGAAGAGCACCAGTAAGAAGTAGAGCGCACCCGCTAAACACCAGAGCTTCACCAGCTCATTTATCGTTCCATTTAATCGCCTGGCTCGAACCTGATTTATCACACTGAATACCAGACCAAGCCCCATGTGCGCCGCACCTATCAGGAGAGTAATGACAAAGAAGAGTTTTACCTGTGCAATGGGCTCCATCAGTGGATGCTCGATGAGAATAAGCCAGTCCGGGATGTGCATCTGTACCGATTCACTGACAAGTTCGCGGGCATACGAACTGAAACCGAAGAATTCGCCGAATAGCGCACCCGCCACCATTGAACAGAGCCCGCATAATAGTATGATGATGCCCATATCCCGCATCTCTTTTCCCAATCCTGTAAAACGTGTTAAAGCAAGACCCAGAAGCATCAGTATAAACCCGTGACCAATATCGGGGAACATAAGCCCGAAGAGTATGGGGAAGATGATGGCGGTGATCAATGTGGGGTCTATATCGCGATACAATGGATGCCCATACATCTTGATGACAGATTCAAAGGGTTTTAAGAGCTTCGGATTTCGCAGTAAGGATGGTACACGCGCATCCTCGCGCTCGGGCTTCTTCACTTCCACTATGGAGAGCTCACCCGTCTCTTCCCTTATGCCCGCTGTTACTTCCTCCACTTCATCCTCCGGTGTCCATCCCATAATCACCCGCACACGCTCGCTCTCTCCAAAGAGCGCCTTTATCCTCGCTTTGTTGCCCTCCATCCGCAGGGTCTCACGCATTGCACACAGCTCAGATAGTTCTGTCGCTCTTATCTCCTCTATCTCGCGCTCTTTAGCCTCTATCTCCTGCTTCAAGCTTTCTATTCTCGCATTCGCCTCTTCCATTGCCCTGACAGCCTCATAGCCGGAAATATCTGCTGGCGGACTCCACAAATCGAAGTCCATGCGTGTAAGCACCTTCTCCACCGTGTCCCTGTCGCGCTTCAGAGCCACAACGATGGCAAAAGACCCACCCCCGTTACCATGCTCGTGCGTGATGACAAAGTGGAGTCCCCCAACTGCGTCATCAAGAGCTTTCTCAAGCTCATCTATGTTCACGGCTGGCAGTCTGCCAGCGAAGACGGATATGAAATATTGGTCGCCTATAAAGCCCGGTTCAACCCCCAAATCCTTTAACTCCTTTAATATTGCCAGCAAATCCTCTGTATCCTTCAGCTCCACTCGCAATCTCGCAGTCTCATCCATCAATCTGAGTACGGTCTTCTCCAACTCAGTGAATGCTTCTTCTATCTCCGCCAGACTCCTATCCTCTATTGGTGTTACCGTTATCGCTTCCTCTTCCCCCCCTCGCGCTTTAAACAGCCTATCCTTCAGGCTCTTCTTCGCCTTTTCACCCCCTTGCGGTGGTTGTAAGAGCGAGAGAAGGTTATCTATACGCGTCAGGAGTTCCGATATCTTCATCAATCCCGAATCCGCTTTTGATGGCTCTATAAGCCCAACCCAGTCATCCATGAAGTCCTTTATATCCGTAATGTGGACGGAGCCAAGTGAGTCTATTCTCTTGATTACCCTGTCCAAATGCTCATCCAGGGTGATTATACGCAACTCCCGCATCTCCACCGGTCTCAGCATGACTCTTATCCCATCCCTGAAAGAATATACTGGATTTCAATCTTTTGTCTATTAAAAACTTTCTGTTTTTCCC
>JAGGRS010000175.1 GCA_021159475.1 Candidatus Methanophagales archaeon | reverse complement strand
CGAACGAACTCAGTTCCTTCTTCAACCACCTGAGGTCAACGGCTTTAAAACTGCTATAGCCGTGTATCCGCTGAAAGCCCACAGTATTCAATTCCGCAATAATGACCTTATCACGCGCCACTCTGCATGCTTCCCGCACAAACTCGCCTCGCTTATCCGGCTCCACATGATGCAATGCACCATAGCTGATCACTGCATCGAAACTCGCATCACCATAACGGAGCGATGTCGCATCTCCGAGCTCATAAGTTATCCTATCCGCTACCCCCTCCGATTCCGCATCTCGTTTCGCATCACGCAACGCCGATTCCGATATATCTATGTTCGTAACCCTGCAATTGAAATCCCGAGCCGCAATTATCGAAAGCGGACCCGCACCTATATCAAGTATATGCTTCCCACGCAGTCCTGAGTGCTTTAAAATCTCCTCACGCTTTATCAACCCCTCTGCATCTTCTTTCATACGCCCACTCGCATGAGTTCATCAAAGAACATCTTCTCGGTATCCCATGGACCTGGACTCGCCTCTGGATGATACTGGACGCATTTAATACCCAGATAAGGCACCTCAAAGGCTTCTACCGTGCCGTCATTGGCATTTATCTGCGTCAGCTCCGCAATACCGTCCATCGAATCCTTATCAACTGCGAATCCATGATTCTGCGCAGTTATGTATACACGAGCACTTTCAAGGTCCTTCACAGGCTGATTCGCTCCCCTGTGCCCGAATTTCAATTTATACGTGTCGCAACCCAGTGCGAGCGCAACCACCTGCAGACCGAGACAGATCCCGAAGATGGGGATTCTACCTGCGAGCTCTTTCACCACCCTCATCGCGCCCTTCGCACGCTTCGGGTCACCAGGTCCGTTAGAGAGTAACAGAGCATCGGGCTCCGAATCCACTATCTCCGATTCTCTCACGCCGGCGGGGAATACGAAGACCTCAAAATCACGCTTCCTCAAGCTCTCTATTATGTTACGCTTCACTCCCAAGTCTATCACTGCTATTCGCTTACCGCTACCCGGTATCCTGTATCGCGTCTTGCATGTGACCCGCTCTATCAGATCCAGGTCTGAGATATCGGGCTGAGTGCTCGCGAGTTCAAGCGCTCTGGCTTTGTCTTCTTCACTCATCTCTGGCTCCGGCTTAACCATCAAGCACGCTTTCATCGTCCCGTATCGCCTCGTCTTTATCGTTAACATCCTCGTATCCACTCCGCTGATGGCTGGCACGCCCTCATCACGCAGGAACTCCTCTATACCTCGCTTACTCCTGTAATGCGATGGTGTATCACACATCTCCCGGACCACAAAGCCCTCTACCTTTATGCCATCCGATTGGAATCTGGCACCGCTGACACCGTAATTACCAATAAGTGGATACGTGAGCATCAATATCTGCCCCTTGTATGAGGGGTCAGTAAGCGCCTCTTCATAGCCCGTAAATGGCGTTGCAAACACGAGTTCACCCCGCGCTACGCCCTCTGCACCCCAGCCCGCTCCCTCCACCACTGTCCCATCCTCAAGTGCAAGGATTGCCTTCATGATACATCAATAAGAATAAGAATCTCATTTTGGATATAGATATGATTGCAATCATAGACTATGGAATGGGGAATCTATTCAGCATATATAACGGGCTGAAGAGGGTCTGTGACCATGGAGTCCTTATTAACGCCGATGACATTAGCAGGTTAAGAGATGCGGACGGAGTTATTATTCCCGGTGTAGGCGCATTTGATGACGGCATGAGGAACTTAAAGCCGTTCTTACCGGAGTTACTCGGGCTTGTGGAATCCGGTGTGCCGGTGCTTGGGATATGTATAGGCATGCAGCTCCTGTTTGAAGATAGCGAGGAGGGCGAAGAGAAGGGACTCGCACTCATTCCCGGAAGAGTGGTTCGTTTACCGCATTACGTGCGGGTGCCGCACATGGGCTGGAACAATCTGCACCTGCATCGCCACTCGGAGCTACTGGACGGTATTACCGAAGACGATTATTTCTATTTCGTGCATTCTTATTATTGCGTGCCTGAGGACGAAGCCAGTATAGTTGCATCGGTAGAATACGGCTTGCAGCTGACTGCGGTCGTGAATCGTGGTAATATCTACGGTGTTCAATTCCATCCCGAGAAGTCATCACGGAAGGGGCTGCTCATACTTGACAATTTCGTGCACCGCATCTGCCGGTAGCACAAGGCTTTTAATATATTGCGAACCAAGATTGATACATGAAGATATTGCATGACGAAGATGTGGACGATAGCATCCTGGAGGATAAGACGATAGCAGTGATAGGCTATGGAGCGCAGGGCGAGGCGCAGGCGAAGTGCTTGCGTGACTCCGGCGTTAAGGTGGTGATTGGACTGCGTGCTTCCGGTTCGAGCTGGGAACGAGCGAATAAGGATGGGTTTGAAGTGCTGCCGATAAGAGAAGCGGCACGGAGGGGCGATATTGTTCATATCCTCATCCCTGACGAGGCACAGGCGGAGGTATATGAGTCGGAGATAATGCCTGAGATGCGTGCGGGCAAGACACTCAGCTTCTCTCACGGCTTCAATATCTGCTTTAATAGAATCGTTCCACCGCCGGATGTGGATGTCATCATGGTAGCGCCGAAAGCGCCGGGCACAGAGGAGCGGAAAGCGTATCTGGAAGGCTTTGGCGTGCCCGGACTGGTCGCAGTGAAGCAGAACCCCTCTGGCACGGCACGCGAGGTGGCACTGGCAATGGCGAAGGCGATGCACTGGACGAGAGCCGGAGTTCTCGAATGCACATTCGAGGATGAGACGTATGAGGACCTCTTCGGTGAGCAGTGTGTGCTATGTGGAGGATTGGTGGAACTGATGAAGAGCGGTTTTGAAGTGCTTGTAGAAGCGGGCTATCCACCCGAGATGGCTTATTTCGAGTGTGTGCATGAGATGAAACTCATTGTTGACCTGATATGGCAGGGCGGGATAAAACGCATGGCTGAGGTCATATCCAATACCGCAGAATATGGAATGTGGTCGGTGGGACATAAGATAATCGGGCAGGAAGTGAAATCGAGGATGAAGGATGCACTGAAGCGGATAGAGAGTGGCGAATTCGCTTCTGAATGGATAGAAGAATACAGGAAAGGGATTCCATTCCTCAAGATGAGCAGGGAGAAGATAAGCAAACATCAGATTGAGACCGTTGGTAGCGAGATAAGGAAACTATTTATGCATCACTGAACTTCAACCCCTCTTTCAAGTTCTTTCGCAACCAGCTCCGCTATGCTCACACGGCTGAATACCGACTCCACCGTATCTGTGCTAATTATTTCTTTAACACCCGCATGGAGCATTCGCAGAATGGCGTTCTGCACGAAGAGACCATGCACGCACGCAACGTAAATATCACCTGCATTCCGCTCTCTCATCCGCTTCGTCGCTTCCGCAATTGTTCCTCCGGTTGATATGATGTCATCAACAATGACGATATTCTTACCATCAATGCTCAGCTCCTTCGGCTTTATCTCCACCTCTTCGCCCGTTAGCCGCTTCTTCTCCATCACTTCGTAATCCAGTCCATAGGGAGCTGCAACTGCTCTTGCTAACTCCGCCGCACCCTCATCCGGGGCTATTACCACAACCGACGCTGGCTCTATCCCCATATTCATTATATAATTGCCAATCAGCGGTGATGCATCCAGCTCGTGGACGGCAACCTGAAAGTATCGCAATTCCGCATGGTCATGCACATTAACCACATAAACAGTATCCAGAGCCGGAGCACCATAGCTTATACTCCTCGCTATCGCCCTTATTGATACCGCTTCACCGGGCTTAAAACGCTTATCCTGCCTCGCATACCCGAGATAAGGGATAACGGCAGTGATTTTAGATGCATCTTCCGCGGCATCCAGCAATTGCAGCAGGGCTACCAGGTCTGAATCGCTCCTTATGCTCTGCACTATTACCGCATGCTCGCCCTCTACATCGCCTGTTATCCTCGTGTATAATTCACCGTCCGGGAAACGTTTGAACTCACACGCCACGAGCTCACAACTCAGTTCCGCAGCAATGCGCGCACCCAGTGCCTGTGATGCCGTCCCCGGTACTATCTTCATGCGTAACGTCACTCGCCTGAGGTAGCATATATCTCGTAGGGCATTATCTTCTTGTTCACCTTCTTCTTACCCCTCAATTTACTCACGAGGTCCGCAGCTTTCTCCTTCTTCTCCCTCTGCTTCAAACGCTCCATTATGGCTGCCATCTCTTTGTCCTTGCTCGTATCACCGTAATCCCTCTCCTCGCTCTTTACATATCCCTCTCCCTCTTCTGTTATCTCTTCCTCTTCTCCCTCTACCTCTTCATCCTCCGCACTTTCTAATACAACCACATCCACTTTTACTC
>JAGGRS010000032.1 GCA_021159475.1 Candidatus Methanophagales archaeon | reverse complement strand
GATTGTGTGCGTCTCGGCTGCGGCTTTTTATATCGTTCATGAGACGCCACAGACACCAATGCCCGTGCATGGCGAAGAGAGCAACAAAATGCTTATGGTCTATTCAGGTGCGGGTATGCGAAAGCCAATGGACGAGATTGGAACGCTGTTTGAGCAGAAATATGGCGTTAGCGTGAACTACAACTATGGCGGTTCCAATACGCTCTTGAGCCAGATAGAACTGACGCAACAGGGAGACGTGTATATGCCGGGTGCAACGATGTACATAGAAAGAGCGAGAGATAAAGGGTTCGTTGATTACGAGCAGCTTGTAGCGTATCATATACCTGCGATAGCGGTTCCTGAAGGAAATCCCGCGAATATAACCTGCTTGAAGGACCTCACGAAGCCGGGTGTGAGAGTTGTTTTAGGAGACGCAAAAGCAGCTGCGTGTGGTAAGATCGCAAATAAAATACTGGAGAAGAACGGGATTCTTGATGCCATTGATGCGAATGTTATTGCTCGCACCGGTACGGTGAATGAGCTGGTAGCTGATATCTGCATGGGCACGGCAGATGCCTCAATAATATGGAAAGCATCCTTAGCTGGGACTGAGAACAAAACCGATATTATTGAAATACCGAAGGAGCAGAACATCATAAAGGTGATTCCAATAGGCACGCTAACGTTCTCGGAAAACAAAGACATGGCAAAGAAGTTCGTTGATTTCGTTACCTCAGACGAAGGGAAAGCGGTCTTCGAGAAATACGGCTTTACATCATATCCAAATGCGACTATTGAGAGGGTAAAATAGGGGGATATGGACATGGACAAGGTTGTATACAGACCAATAGGAATAATACACACGGGTTTCCGTGACAGAGCGGAAGCCCCGATTCAAGGCGTATTCGCAAGAGCCACAAAGGGTGAGGTAGAGGTATTTCCTGAATATGCCGATGGACTCAAAGACATCGAGGGCTTCTCGCATATCATCCTCATTTACCATTTTCATCTCGCTGATGGTTATTCGCTGGTCTCAATGCCATTTTTGGAAGAAGAACAGCACGGAATCTTCGCAATCAGACATTTCAAACGACCCAATCCCATCGGCTTGTCAATTGTGAGGCTGGAAAGTGTGAGAGGGAACAAACTGGAAATCAGCGAGGTGGACATCATAGACGGGACACCGCTGCTCGATATAAAACCTTTCGTGCCACAGTTTGACAATAGACCCGATGCAAAAAGTGGATGGCTCGGCAATCCTCATCTGGATATGGTTAAGGGCGAATCGGGCAGGCATAGACCTGAATAAGGGGTAATAAGGGCGGTAGGAGAGATAATGATGCTAAAGAAGTTGAAGCACTCAAAAATCAAGGCTATTACAGTACTATCAAGTTTATTTCTCGCCATTTTTATCTCGGTTCCGATTATATGCGTTGTTACGCATACCACACTGTCGGCACTGATGACCAGCCTTGCTTCTGAGGAGATACAATTTGCGATACGATTGAGTTTGGAAACAGCAGCCATATCCACTATTATGTGTATTGCTATCTCGATGCCCGCGGCTTATGCGCTTGCTCGATACGACTTCTTTGGTAAGAGTGTGATTAATACGATTCTGGATGCACCGCTGGCGTTACCACCACTGGTCGCGGGTGTGGGCTTGTTAATTCTATTTGGCACGACCTCATTCGGGAAAGCGCTTGCCGATGCGGGGCTTGTTTTTGTCTTCACGCCATACGGAATCGTGATTGCACAGTTCTTTGTGAATGTGCCGTTCATGCTCAGGATACTACGTGGAACATTCCAGAGTATAAATCCGAGATACGAGCACGTAGCGGAGACGCTTGGGTGCACCAGAGCGCAGGCGTTCTGGCATGTAACACTGCCAATGTCGAAGAATGGCTTCTTAGCTGGCTCTGTTATAACATGGTCAAAAGGTATAGGCGAGTTTGGTGCTGCACTGATGCTCGCAGGTGCAACGAGAATGAAGACCGAGACATTACCCATCTCAGTGTTCCTGAACATGTCCTGTGGCGAGCTGGACTTGGCTATTGCGGCGGCAACCATACTGATTATCATATCGCTTATGTCTCTGTTCGCATTTGAGAGATACGGCGGTTTTGCACAGGTGTTCTGAAACGAAAAATGATAAGAATAGAGCATCTATCGAAGGATCTGGGCGAGTTCTTCTTACGGGATATAACACTGGACATAGAAGATGGTGAGTATTTTATGGTGCTGGGTCCCACGGGCGCCGGGAAAACCATCCTGCTTGAGACAATAGCAGGCATTTATCGCGCGGATAGCGGCAGGATATTCCTTGACGGGCAGGACATCACTGATATTCCACCAAGGGAGCGAAACATAGGCATGGTCTATCAGGATTACACCCTGTTTCCGTTCTTGACGGTCGAGGAGAACATAGCCTTTGGACTGAAGATGCGAAAAGTAGCGAGAAGCGAGATTAAACGCCGGGTGGACGAGCTTGCAAACCTGATGGGGGTTGTTCATCTTTTACATCGCTACCCTGGCACGCTGAGCGGTGGTGAACAGCAGCGAATTGCAATAGCCCGCGCATTGATTATGGAACCAAAAGTCATGTTGCTTGATGAGCCGCTAAGTGCACTGGATCCGCAAACAGCGGAACGGCTGCGTCAAGAGTTGAAGAACATCCATTCAATCACGGATACCACCATTATTCACGTAACGCACAGTTTTGAGGAGGCTTTCTTGCTCGGCAGTCGAATGGCAATAATGAACAAAGGCGAGATTGTGCAGGTGGGTACACCGAACGAGGTGTTCAGGAAGCCCAATTCTGAGTTCGTTGCTGAGTTCCTTGGCGTTGGTAACCTCTTTCAGGGAGAGTCCCGCATTGACGCTGATAGCGGTATAGCCAGCATTGATGTGGGAGGTATAAATATCGTATCTGCCACGCTTAAGTCCGGAAGTGTCCATGTATCCATTAGACCGGAGGATATACTGGTCTCAACGAAACAAATTGTGTCAAGTGCCAGAAACTCGTTTAAGGGTAAAATAGCAGGTATAGTGGATGCCGGGACCATCCTCAAAATCGCTGTTGATGTCGGTATTGACACCCCTTTTGTGGTTGCGATAACGAAACGGTCATTTGATGAGCTGAACTTGAAGATGGGAAGGGAAGTGTATATCACGTTTAAAGCGTCTGCGGTGCATCTATTCTAAATCCAATTCATTTCCGGCTTTAACTCGGGAATTTAGGCTAAAAAGATTCTCACAACTTCCTTTCCGCTTAGGCTCCTAAGTTTTGGCAATATAATACTTCTCCCCCTTATAAACCTTAACTATGATGTTCATGGTTCTAATTAACTCCTTTCTGTATTTAAATTTTGAAATATTACAAGTAGGGAAAATGATAGGAATCAAAAACCTGTCCAAAGATTGGAAATTGGTTTTATTTACCAGGATTATTCACTGTTCCCCCATCTTACTGTCGAAGAGAACATAGAGTTCGGATTGAAGTTGAGAAAGTCCGCATCACAGGATACGAACAGGAAGAGAGTGAAGGAAATAATGGACTGGCTGAGTATATCGCACCTTGCACATCGCTATCCCACTACGCTAAGTGGTGGGGAACAGCAAAAAGGTTGCCATTGCCAGAGCAATTGCCACTGAACCCTCGATATTGCTTCTGGACGAGCCTTTAGCTGCTTTAGACCGCAGAACGAGTGATTACCTGAGAGAAGAACTGAAGCGTGTAAAACTCAAATTGGGAATTACAATGGTTCACGTGACGCACGACCAGACAGAGGCGATGGTTTTAGCAGATAGAATAGCGGTGATGATGAACGGGCGAATAATGCAGGTCGGCACTCCTTATGAGATATTCAATAAGCCACAGAACGAGGAGATAGCGGATTTCGTCGGCGTTGAGAACATATTGAGTGGCGTTGTTCGTGCTAACAATAACGGCGTTGCCGGGATAGAAGTTGATCTGGGCGGCTACTCCCGTAATATTTTTGCTGTTTCAAACTACCATGCGGGCACTGTAAAAGTATTCATAAGACCAGAGGATATAATTCTAATCTTGTCTGAAAATCGGGGCGAAAGCAGTGCGAAGAATGTCATGAAAGGGAGGATAGAAGCGCTGGACGATATGGGTCCTTTAACACGTGTGAAGATGGATAATTCGCTTGTTGCTCTTATTACAAAGCAATCACGTGAAAGTCTCCGCTTGCAAAAGGGTGAGGAGGTCTATGCGACCTTTAAAGCCACTTCGGTTCATGTGGTGAGGTGAGTAAATAGCAGTAACGACAAAGGTAGAAAATAGAATTACATAATTATTGTTTCTTAAATAGTTGTATACTAACAAGGGTGCACCTCATTCTTCGGAACTACTATTTATTTTTACATAAGCATCATTTTCATTTCAGGA
>JAGGRS010000004.1 GCA_021159475.1 Candidatus Methanophagales archaeon | reverse complement strand
GGAGTATCTGACTTCATTAGTGAATGATATAAAGGAGATATTGCATGTAGCGCGGCTAAAACCGGGTAAGATTTATGTTTACACTGCGGAGAAGTGGAAATGGGATGTGCTACGAGCGATAAAGGACGTAGAGGATAAGGATAAGATACGGGAGGCGATGAAGTTCCGTAAGGATAAGACAACGGCGGAATTCGTGAAACGGGCGATGAAAACTTTGAGAAAAGCATCCTCAAAAGAGGAAGCGAGTTCATATTTTGAGCTGGATGAGGAAGCGGTTCTGGAACGCGAGAGGGAGTATCTAATGCATGTGTTTGGATGCGAGGTCGAGATAAACGGTGATTATGACCCCGAAAACAAGCGAAGGCTCGCAATACCGCTCAAACCCGCGATATATGTGGTGCGCGGTGAAGGATGACCAGGATATAGTTATAAAACCCCCATTTATGTATACAAAGCGATAATTTTATATCTGATGCTCAGCAAGTGAGTAAATCATGAACGCCAATGCTGAGCTGAGAGCATGGATAAGCACGCATAAGGATGAGATTTTTGCAAATGATGCCGTAGGAACCGGGTGTTTCAGTTATTCGCCTGGCGAGGTCGTATGGGCAGTTACAAAGCAATGCAACCTGCGGTGCAAACACTGTTCAATCAGTGAAGAAGCGCCTGGTGAACTCACCACAGAGGAAGGCTTTGAGTTGATTGAAGAAGCGGCGAAACTCGGACATGTCAAATTCGCATTCACAGGTGGTGAGCCATTATTGCGTCCTGATATATATGAACTCATCGAATACGCCGCCTCTTTTGATATGCAGGTGGTAATGGCGACAAATGGAACGCTGATAACGGATGAAGTGGCGAAGAAGCTGGTGAAAGCGGGTTTGGAACGTGCAGCGATAAGTATTGACGGTCTCGGGCGCGCACATGACACTTTCAGGGGTGTTGATGGCGCATTTAAAGCCACGATTCGCGGACTCAAGGCATGCATGAATGCTGGACTCGCAGTTCAGCTATTCTCAATGGTTACAAGATATAACTACGAGGAGCTACCGGGGATAATCAAACTTGCCGATTCAATGGGGCTATGGAGAATCTACCTCATATACCTGATTGCGGTAGGTCGTGGTAGGGAGATCTCTCATGCCTGTTTATCCGCTGCTGAGAATATGAAATTCTTCGAGTTCGTAGTGGAGCAGCAGAAGGATGTCCGCGTATGGCTTAAACCGATATGTAATCCCCAATACTGGGCTTATCTCCAGTCAATGGGGCTCGTAGATGGTGATGAAGTTCAATTCACAGGCTGCACCGCCGGTATCACTCGCTTCCATATCTTCCCTGACGGTGATGTGGCGCCGTGTGCATATCTACCTGTGAAGGCAGCTAATATAAGGGAGACAAAATTCATGGACATCATTCGCAATGCGGAGGTCTTCAAGGCACTGCGTGCGAGGAGGCTAAAGGGTAGATGTGCAACCTGCAGATACAGGGAGACATGTGGTGGCTGCAGGTCGCGAGCTTATGCCGTTTCTGGCGACTATCTCGCCGAAGACCCCGTCTGTATGCTCCATGATGAGAGTGAGCGAGCGGGTGGAAAAGTGATGCTTCCGGAGATGCCCCAAAGCTGACCACATTTATTTGGTTTTACAAAAAGATTTATATACGTGGTGGCTCCATACTATGGTAATGTTGCAATATCTGTGGATAGACGTGGTTACAGTCCTGGTTGCACTCTCAGCGGTGATATATGCGTATGTGAGGCGAAAGATAAACACCTCCGCGCTGCTCGGCACGCTCGCACTTGGCACTGGTATTGTGATAACACTCGGATTACGATACAGCTATTGCGGATTGCTCGTGCTACTTGCTTTCTTCCTCTTTGGTAACCTCGTCACGAAATACAAATATGAGAAGAAAGCTGCGCTTGGCGTTGCTGAATCAAATAGGGGTATGCGAGACATAAATAATGTGCTCGGTAACGGGCTATCGCCACTAATCTTCGCTATCTCCTTCGCCATCTCCCATAACGCCATCTTCTTGATTGCGTTCTCGGGCTCCGTAGCCACCGCCTGCTCTGATACGTTCTCAACGGAGATAGGGCAGGCAGACGGTAGACCGAGATTGATTACCACGCTCAAGCGAGTGCCAGTGGGGACGAATGGCGGTGTCAGTCTGCCAGGCATCGGTGCTGCACTGCTCGGCTCTGCTTTAATCTCGCTCGTATCACTCACCTTCCCCCTGAACATGGATATGAATAAACGGACTTTATTCACCATCTGCCTCGTATCGGGGTTCATGGGCTCTCTGGCAGATAGCGTGCTCGGTGCAACACTTGAAGACAGGAATCCATTTAAATTGAATAAGCATCACGTGAACATCCTGGCGACGTTATTTGGCGGCATTATCGCCATCTCAATTGCTTATCTGCTTATCTAAAAAGGATGCTGATTGGTTTTGAACTCTCAGGTGAGCATGAGACATTACCAAGGGCGGAGGTCCTGGCTTGCCTCCGCGCTCATGGTATAAGATATGATGAGAAGGAGCACACAGATAGGATACTTGTGATTGAAGCGGGCACTTCCTCAACTTCTGCTTCTATGGCTCAAATCGCACGACGGTTGGGGATGACACATCGTATCTATGCGATATTGGGCGTGAGCGTGAGCAGCCGATACGGAGACGAATGCGAGATGGAGGCACTTATAAAGGACAGCGTGGAGAGAGTTATGGAACCGGGCGATACGTTCGCAGTCCGCGTGAGGAGGAGTAAGGGTGCGGTGGTGCACGGGGAGTATAAAGGAATGGAGCTGGAGCGGGAAGTGGGAGCGATGATAAAGAGGATGGGCTACGAGGTGGACCTGAAGAACCCGAGTAAGACCTTCGTAGTGCTATTCACACGCCATAAGTGCTTTCTCGCTCTGCTACTCCACAGTATAGAAAAGAAACGATACGGGCAGCGGAAGCCGCATCTGAGACCCTTCTTCTCGCCCGGTGTGATAATGCCCAAGTTAGCACGGGTTCTGGTGAATTTGAGCGCAGTGAAATCGGGAGAGATACTCCTTGACCCGTTCTGCGGCACCGGTGGGATATTAATCGAAGCGGGGATGGTAGGTGCCACACCCATAGGTATGGATATACAGGCGAAGATGGTTCGGGGTGCGAGCGAGAATCTGCTCTTTTATCACCTGGAGGGGCATTTAATCACTGCTGACGCCACTGACATACCTATGAGGGCGAATAGTGTGGATGCAGTTGTGACCGATATGCCGTATGGGCGCGTGTCTCTACTCTCAGGTGGTATCAACGCCGAATCCCGCGCATCATTCATGGAGCGCCTGTATGAAGAGGCGATAGGGGAAGTGGACAGGGTGCTGAAGCGAGGGAGAAGGGCGGTCATCGTCTTCAATTCCCCCACTCTCTTCTCTTTGCTCCCTAATTGGGGGCTCAAGCTCAATATCGCCGAGCGGCATGAATACAGGGTTCATAGAAGTTTGACACGATACATAGCTGTGTTGGAGAAATGAACTATATAAAAACTAAAATAATGTTATGTATTATTGAATAATCCAGGTAAGAATAGAAGGTGAAGAAATTGAAGGTGCGGTTGCCTGATGGAAGGGAGATAGAAGCGATGGATGTTGACTTCGAGACGGTGAAAGAGGATTGGAATGAGTATAAGCTGGAGGACGGGACGATATTGAAATTCAAGACAATAGTTAGCAGTATAGTTCGCACAGAGGAGTATGACCCGATGACCGGTGACCCGGTTTATCACGTTCGCTCCACGAATGTGCTCAGGGTGAAGGTGCCGGAGGAGCTGAAGCGACTGCCCGGTGCGAGGAAGCCAGAAGCGGAGGGGGTGGAAGTGCGGTAATAGCTGATATATTTGACTTATCCACATCACATCGAGTGCCTGCACGCAGGACGAACGTAATAGAACTATCAAAATGGTTTTTGGTGCGTGAGTGCAACATACGAACGTTTTGAGCAACACCGGTAGAATCGCCGCCTCGGTCTTACCAGAGCCTGTGGGTGCAGTAACCAAAAACCATAAACCTTTTTATACAGATAGATACTTCAAATATATTTGAAATAACGAGACCAGGGTGAAAGAGATGAAACTGAGCGTGAAAGTTATAGGGACGGACCCGCCATGCCCGCGATGTCTCCGGACTTACGAGCTGGTGGGAGAGCTTGCAGAAGAGCTTGGAATAGATGTGGAATTGGAGAAGCTGGTCGTGGGGACGGCAGAGGCGGAGCGATATGGGAGATGCGTATCGTTAAGGCAGTTTGCGGAGCTCGTGGGTGAGCCGATGCCGGATAGAGTAGCGCTGCTGGAGGCGAGGTCAATAGAAGGAGGTGAGGCATAATGCCCGTATCTTTTTTGACAGCGGCAATTGTGCTGCTGATTACCGGACTTGGTGTGGGATTTGCGAGTGGATTGCTCGGTGTCGGCGGCTGTTTCATCATGATTCCCGTTCAGGTCTGGGCATATAC
>JAGGRS010000104.1 GCA_021159475.1 Candidatus Methanophagales archaeon | reverse complement strand
TATTCCCGGCAAAGAGCTACGGAGCAGCGAAGTTCTTCGATGAGTATGTGACTGGCGTGGATGTTCCACCGGATTTCCTCAAAGAACTGGAGGCAACGAAGCAGATAAAGGACAAGGAGAAGCGTAAGGAGGAAGTGGACAGGGTAAACATAGAGTACTTCACAGGGTTCCTGGAGCATCTCAAGGATACGCCTGCTGTTGGATGCCACATCATGGCAGTCGGGTATCCGCGGATAATCCCGGAATTGAAGAAGGTGATGGAGTAGTTTTTTCTTTCTCTTTTCTTTTTTACTTTCCTTTTTGCTCACGCACGAACTGAGCAGCAGTTTGGCAGGCATCATTTTTGGAAGTTGGGGCACTCAAAGCGTAAAAATAGAAAAGTTTATATATTATCCGGATTGAAAATAATAATGGAGGTATATTTTATAAAATGATTGCACAAGAGCAGAAGCCAATAGAGGAGATTCTGGGTTATCTCAATGGTAAACGGAAGATAGTGGTTGTGGGCTGCGGCGGTTGTGCCACTTTCTACCATACAGGGGACAAGAAAGCGGTGAAGGAGATGGCGGAGAGGCTAAGGAAGGAGGGCAAGGAAGTTACCGAGGTCATTCTGCCGCTGGGTGTATCAGCCTGTGAGATTGATATGAGTTCAAAGTTCCTGGAGAAGAAGAGGAAAGCTATTGAGGATGCTGATGCTGTTCTGATGATGAGCTGTGGTGATGGCGTGCAGGTGGTGTGTGAATATATAGATGAGAGGATGGGAGTTACGAAGCCGGTAGTTCCCGCTAATGACGCTATGGGGCTGGTGGGAGGTGGACCTACGAAGTTCAAGGAGACATGCCAGGGATGCGGGCAATGCGAGCTGGGAAAGACCGCGGGCATTTGCCCCCTCACCGCTTGCGGGAAGGGATTGATGAACGGACCCTGTGGCGGTGTGAGGGAGGATGGTAAATGCGAGGTGGACCCCGAGAAGGACTGTGCATGGGTGAAGATATACGAGCGAATGGAGAAGATGGGTGAGCTGGATAAGTTTTTAGAGATGAGAGCCCCACATGCGTGGAGCAAGGCGAAACGTCCGCGTCTGTTCACCATAAAAGAGCCGGTGAAGCCAGTGAGGACGATACTTGGGTCTCTACCTTCATATTTGACCCTGCTCGGTGGACCGGAGTATGAAGAGGAGTGAGAGGAGGAGGTGAAAGAAGAAGATGGGTGATGAGGTGTACAGCCAGTTGATGAAGGAGTTGAAAGAGGGTAAATATGTCTTCACAGGCGAATTAGAGCCTGAGAAAGCGGGCGACGTGGAAGAGCCGATAAAAGCAGCGAGGGAGTTAGTTGGGCTGGTAACCGCATGTAACGTTACGGACAATCCACAGAGTTTCGCTTATGTCAGCAGTCTGGCAGCCTCGTATAAAATCCAGCAGGAGACGGGTATGGAATGCATCTACCAGCTCAGGTGCGCGGATCGCAATCGCAACGCACTCCTTTCGGATATACTTGGTGCTGGTGTCCTGGGACTGAGGAATATTCTTGCTTTGACCGGTGACCACGTCTCGCTCGGTGACACACCGGATGCGAAGCCTGTTTATGACCTCGACTCTACAACTCTGATTGCACTGATAAGGAAAGTGGTGGACGAGGGGAAGGACCTCGCCGGTAACGAGATACATAATCCACCGAAGCTGCATGTGGGAGCAGCGGCGGCGCCTGGAGCCGCGGTCTTGAAGGCGGAGGTAGCGAAGGTGAAGCGGAAGATAAAAGTTGGTGCTGAATTTATCCAGACGCAGGTGGTATACTATCCGGAAGTTCTGGACAGATTCTTCAAAGAGCTGGGGAAGGTTGATATCCCGATTCTGGTCGGGATATTCCCGGCGAAGACGTATGCACAGGCTGATTTCTTCGACAAGTATGTGGCAGG
Source organism: Candidatus Methanophagales archaeon (assembly GCA_021159475.1). Classification (GTDB taxonomy): domain Archaea; phylum Halobacteriota; class Syntropharchaeia; order Alkanophagales; family Methanospirareceae; genus G60ANME1. The sequence continues at coordinate 2,641 of JAGGRS010000104.1, read as the reverse complement.
TGTCGATGTGCCACCGGAGTATTTACAGAATATGAAAGAGACGAAACAGATAAAGGACAAGGAGAAGCGTAAGGAGGAAGTGGACAGGGTAAACATAGAGTTCTTCACGGGTTTTCTGGAGCATCTCAAGGATACACCCGCTGCTGGCTGTCACATCATGGCAGTTGGTTATCCGCGGATAATTCCGGAATTGAAGAAGGTGATGGAGTAATTTTTTTTCTTTTTCTTTTCTTTTTTTGTTATAGAGAGACCATCTTGACACTTGATGCGGCAGTCGTGTAGTCCTCACATGCACAATCCCTTTACTCATGCATAGCCGCCGAAAAGCCTCAGCAGCAAATTGCTTTCCATTAATATAAAGGACAACGTTAAAAATTACCACTATACAATATAAATCAAATAAGAATCGGAGAATGAAGATCCAATTTTTAGGAGCGGCGAAAGAAGTTACGGGCTCTTGCATATTGATAGAGACAAGAAGAAGCAAGTTCTTGCTCGACTGCGGTCAGCGACAGGGGCAGGATGCAGAAAGCTCACCAGAGTTTCAATTCAATCCGGGGGAAATAGACTTCGTTATTCTTTCGCATGCACACATAGACCATTCAGGACTCTTACCCAAGCTCGTTGCAGAAGGTTTTGATGGCGAGATATATTCAACGGTGGCAACACGTGACGTTGCTGAACTGCTTTTAGAAGATAGTGCAAAGATACAAAAAGAAGCGGCAGAGTCTGAAGTGGGACTGATGCCCGTGTTCACGGAGGAGGACGTTGCCCTGACGATGGACAAATTCAGCGTTTATGAATGGAACGTCCCCATTGATGCTTCGGATGATGTCACGGTGACATTTCTCGATGCGGGTCATATATTGGGTGCGAGCATCTCGGTTATAGACATAAGTGGTGCCGGCAGGCTGGTTTATACTGGCGATATCGGGCACGGGCATTCACCCATAATGAATCCCCCCGCAAAGTTGAACAATACCGACTTCTTGATTATCGAATCTACATACGGTGCGAAGCGCCACCCGGCGGTGAATCCGAAAGAGAGGCTGAAACAAATAATCCTGGATACGTATGCCAATAAAGGCAAGGTTTTAATTCCCGCATTTGCCGTTGGGCGCTCACAAGAGATACTCTACATTTTGAAACAGCTTTACGAAGAGAAGAAACTTCCAAACATACCGGTCTATTTCGATACGCCGTTGGGTGCGGAAACGACTTCTCTATACCGGCATCACCAGAATTATTTACGGGCGGGGTTCAGGAGTTCTTTCTTAAAGGGGGAGAATCCGTTCCATTTCGGCACACTCGATTTCATCCGTGGAAATAACAGGTCTCTGGATGTCGCCTCGTCTGAAGAGCCTTGCGTGGTGATAGCAGCCAGTGGCATGCTCACCGGTGGTCGCATACTGAACCACCTGGAGACAACGCTGGAGGACCCCGATTCGAGCCTGGTCTTCGTGGGCTATCAGGCGGAAGGCACGCCCGGACGAGAGATACTGGACGGTAAGAAGCGAGTTGAAATAGCAGGAAAGGAATATGAAGTGAAGTTAAAAGTCCATTATATCCCGGGCTTGAGTGCTCATGCCGATGCGGACGGGCTGTTCTCTTTTGTCAATTCCGCAAGCATCCTCCCAAAGAAGATATTCGTGGTGCATGGCGAGCCTGAGAACGCAGAGGCGCTACGGCGGCGAATAATAAATAATCTGCGCATAGACACTTTTGTGCCTGAAATGGGCTATACGGAGAACTTTATGGACCGCGAGGTGGTGAAGGTGGTGGAAAAAGATGTGCATCTCGATTTCAGACCGGAATTCACGAAAGTTGGTGAGCTGGAGGTCTATCCCTTCACGGGTGCGCTGCTGAAGAAGCAGGATGGGATTCACCTTATCTCGAAGGAGCAATATATCGGGATACTCACCGAAACAGAGGAGGAGCTTGAGACGATGCTTGCGAAGGTGAGGTCGAAAGCGGGACTCGAGACAGAAGCGGAGGCGGCGGAACCTGCGGAAGGAATCTCAGAAATGGCATTCAAGGAGGAGTTGCTGAAGTATGCGGATGCGGGTATTTTCTCCAGGAGCCGAGCGCGGGAACTTAAAAGCATGTTAGAGGAGGAGGGGCGGGACGCTACGATTGCGCACATTAACAAACTCGCGAGAAAAGACCGGCTTTATCCGCTGGACGCGACGAAACAGGAAGTGCTGAGGAGAGTGCTCGTCGCTGGCATTAATTCTTTCCCGCAAAAGGCGCGAGAGTTATTTGAGGACATATCGGAGAGGTGAGGAGTGTAAAAGCCAACCTGGATGAGGTCTGCACCGCCTTTGATTGGCTTTTGAAATACGAGGAAAGGGTGCATACACAGTGACATGGCTGTTAAGTAACAACTATGATATGAGTTGACTCCTCTGCTTTCAATCCCTCCCTTATCAATATCTCCACAGTTGGGTAACAACTATGATAGGAGTTGACTGGCGGTCCACGAATCCAAGAGCGTTCAGGACCATTATTGAGTAACAACCATGATAGGAGTTGACTATCCGTGTAATTGGTGATGGCTGCAACTGTTTTCTGGGTTGAGCAACAACCATGATAAGAGTTGACCAAATCAGGCAATCCGGGTTGGGACAAAAGTCGCCAGTTG
>JAGGRS010000081.1 GCA_021159475.1 Candidatus Methanophagales archaeon | reverse complement strand
CAGTTCCTTCATCTTTTTATATCACCATAAAATATACTCCCCTCTTATTCTTTATTTGCTATTGCTATCCGCATCAGTCAGTCGTTGAACCGTTTATCCCTCCTGACACCCTCTATATATTCTCTACCCTTTTCTGTCAGCATATACATCCTCACCCACCCTCTCCCACCGCCAGGCACGGGCACACTGCACGTTTTACTCTTCGGGCATCCTTCACATCCATGACCTTCTCCCGATTTGATTTCGCACAGATAGCCCGCACGAACCATGAACTCTATCCTCGCCACGAGCACGGATTTCCTCATACCAAACTCCGCAGCAAGCTCATCTAAGGTGCCGCCTTTCTCTATCCGGCACAGTATCTCCTCAGTTGAAACCATTTTATTCCTCTGGATAATCTGGATAAGGATGATATACAAAAAGAGAAACCCTGTCATGCCACTTTGAATTTTTAACGTGCTTTTACTCTTACCCTGAGAGACAGAACCACCAGTAAACCAAGCCCTATCACCAGTATCGAGAAGAATATAGCGCCTCCCACGACGTCAGCTTCTTCCTCCTCCGGCTCTTCCACACCCTCAAAAAGCTCCCAGTCCGGTTGTGTTAGAAACGCATCCCTTACAGCTTCCCACTGCGTCCTGAATTCCTCTATCTCCTCCGGTGTCGCCGTCTTCTCTACTTTCACCTTCTTCCTCAGCTCGAAGAAACCCTCTGGAATCACTCCTTCTTTCACCTGCACTTCAAACTCGTCACCTGTGGATTTCCGGATGATTACTATGTTCCAGTTGCTTAAATTCATGTCCACCATGTACTTCTTGAGGTTCTTTACCGACAAATCCGTTACTTCGGTTCCATCGGGCAGAATCATCTGAAGCTCTCCTTTAGACTTCACATCTGGAACTCCTGGTCCCGTCCCTGTTATATACTGAAGACATTGCGTAGCACCCGGTGTGGGGCGGCGAGTGATAAACTTTATGTCCGCTCTCTCCGGTATCTCATCGCCCCACAGTTCTGATATACCCAGCAGTGCTGCCCTGAATGCAAATGACGAACATGGGCAGATACCCGTTGATCCTGCGAATTCCTTCTCTATTATCTTATCTATTTCTTCCTCTGTTTTATTCTGCTTCTTAAGCATGTCTCTCTTAAATTCCTTCATACGCTCATTGTGATAATTCCCCACATCCTCTATCGTTATCTCCACTTCTGTCCCGTCATCCGTGATTACAATGGGCGACAGCTCGAACGCCGGCGGTGCCTTTGCACCCGGCATGTGCGCATCAACGGGAATACTAAAACTCGCTGTGGATAGCGCCATCAAAACCAATGCCATGATTGTGACTGCCACTGCTTTTAATGGCAATTTTCCACTTCGCATTTTGCTTCTGCTCCTTCCATTTTTCATTTCTCCCCTTCCTTCTCCTTCATGATATAATACACAATCACGAGCGAGAACGGCAATAGAAACATCTCAGGGCAGTATGGCGGCGCATAACTCGCTAAAAAGCCCTCTAAACTGTTGAACCACGTCTCTTCACCCGGTATAGAACTCGCTATCCTCGTCCATATCGCCATTCCCGCAACTATCCATATCATTATACTCGCCATCACCGCCTTCGCCAGTTGATGCACCTCCGCGAAATCCTTCACACTGCTCAGGTAAAAGAATCCCACAGATAAGAGGATTATCGCTCTCCACGGCAGGAACAGGGGGTCTGTAGCGCCGGAAGAATCTAAAATCCCCCACGTAAATCCGCCTCCCGCACTTGCTATCAGTTCCGCAGCGCCAAATGCCAGCGCCACTGCACCCAAAATTGTGAAATATACCTGCCCAAATTTCTCTTCCGCTTCGTTCATTTTATGCCACCCCCAGCATGAGCCCCACTAAATGTATCAAGCCACCGTAAACAAAGACCACCACCACAAGCGAAGCCAGGCTTCCGAGAAATTCTTTCCAGTTCTCCTCCTTCAGCATCAGTGCGAATGTCGCCAGGCACGGGAAATAGATACTGAGCAGAACCACGGATGTGAAGACCTGGAAATGAGTCATTACTCCCCGTTCCATCAGACCACCGAGCACTCCAACCGCTAAATCTTTCCTCAGAAAGCCCGCTATTAATGGCGCTACCGCCTCTTTCGGCACTCCAAACCAGACCATTAGCAACGGACCCAATACAGACGCTAACCAGTCCATCGCTCCCGTCAGGTACATTAGACCAACAATCAGACAGCCCAATAGAACGAAAGGGACCGCAACGAGCAGGAAACGCGAAGTCCTTATCCACAGCTTCCTCGCTATGTTCCTCAACGCTGGCATTCGATATGGTGGCACGTCCATTATGATCTCCGGCGACTCACCGGGCACGATTTTGTTCAAGATGTATCCAAAGCCCAGATAGCCGATAGCGAGAGTAAGGAATATCCAGCCCATCAGTTCCGGCACTAAATCTTGCATGATTCCTATCTGCGCACCGCAGGGGATAAATATCCCCAATAGTGTAATCATCAGGAACCTCTGTTTTCTCGTCTCCAGGACTCTCGTTGCCATTACGCCCGGGACATTGCAGCCCAAAGAAAGGAAAGTGGGCACAATCGCATAGCCGTGCAGACCTATTTTGTGCAATACTGTATCAACGAGAACCGCCAGTCTTGGCAAATAGCCTATATCCTCCAGGAATGCAAACACCAGATAAAACGCCAGCACCGCCCACAGAACCACGCCAAACGGCACGAACAGCCCGCTGGTGAGCACTCCAAAAGCCTCAAAACAGTTGTCCGATGGTACAAGCACACCATTCTCTAAATGCCCCGCATCTACCATAAGTGCATAGAGCGGGTCTCCCAACCCACCGGGAAAAACTGACTGCAACCACGGCAGCCAGTGCTCATCAAAAATCTTAACCATGAAGCCGTCAGTGAATAGAGTGCCGGCGAAATCGCAGAAAAAAGACCAGAAGCCATACAAAACCGCAATTGCTACCGGTATCCCGGTAAGCGGCTTAACCGTGAGTTCCGCAATCGCATCTTTCAGTGTATGCTTATACGCACCAAATTCCACCGTCTGTTTCGTTATCTTCTCTATCAAATCCCAGCGCTCATCCACTGACAGCGGCACTTTCACCACCCCCTTCTTTACCTGCACCTGCCCGCTCAATGATTTCTTCTATCTTCGCAGGTCTCGCTTCTTTTAGCTTAGATACGAGCTCCTTGAACCCTTCGCCACTTATCGCCGTCGTTGGCACCACTGGCACGCCCAAAATCCGCTCCAGTTTCTCCACATCTATTCTTATGTTCTTGTCCTCCGCAACGTCCCACATGTTCAATGCCACTACAACCGGGTAACCGCGTTCAATGATTTCCAGAGCTAAGTAAAGACCACGCTCTACCTTCGACGCATCGAGCACGCATACCACCACCGAATCTTTATTCTCGGTAAGCATCTTCACCGCTACCTCCTCCGCTTTATCTTTTGGCTCCAGCGAGAACGTTCCTGGCACGTCTATCAGCTCGACATCCTCGCCTCCCAGCCGCATCCAGCCCTTCATGAAATCCACCGTCGTGCCCGGATAATTCGACTCAAAGACTTTTGCGCCCGTCAGCCGATTGAAGAAGACGCTTTTACCCACGTTCGGATGCCCCATCAATAAGATTTTCATCCTGTCCCACCTCCACTATTATCTTCTCCGCTATGCCCAGGCCAAGAGACGTGAGCGACTTGTCCACTTCTACCACCACCGGTCCTTTTATGGGCTGTTTCGTCGCCATTCTTATGTTTTTACCCACGCGGATGCCCATACCGGCTACTTGCTTCTTCAAATTCTCATCTATCTCCTTCACCGTTCCCTCTTCGTCAAAATCCATCTCACTCAACTTCTTCTCCATTTCTTATAACCTCCTCACGATTATTTTTTGCGCCATTCCTCTGCCTATGGAGACCGTGTTTCTATCCACCTCCACGGTAACGGGTCCGTAGCAGGAAATCACGCGAACCACGCTGCCCTCGAATAAACCCCTCAAGAACAGCTTCTGGCGAATTCCATGTCCGCCTTCAACAGCCATTACTCGCCCCACTTCTCCGGGTTTCAACCGGCTTAATGGTAGCATGGCGCCGTAATTGTCCATTTTTCGCTTTCCACCCCCTCATTTTCTCCGAGATAATTAACCTGGATGTTTTTCCCTCCGCGTTCCACCATCAGTTTCGATGCCTGACCTTCACCCATACTTATCTCGCGGTCGTCTATCTTCAACACCAGCGTGTCATCGGGTAGATGGCGCAGGAACTCTATTTCCTTACCTTTTTCTATGCCAGGCAGAGCGAAAAAATCTTCAAAGACTTTTCCGCCTTCTATTGTGCTCACTGTTCCCTTTTCTCCCGCTTCGAGTCTTAGAAGAGGAGCCGTCTCGCCTTCCACGTGCACGGGCTCAGTAGCCACTACTGTGAGTTCAGTCCCTTCTGAAATGCCCAATTCTTCCAGGTTTCTTTTGACCTCCAATCCACCATCTATTCTCTTCACCGCCACTTTCACCTCGGGCTCGACTTCGCTCAACAATTTCATCTTTGTCTTTCCC
>JAGGRS010000042.1 GCA_021159475.1 Candidatus Methanophagales archaeon | reverse complement strand
ATTTATTCGTCAGAAGTGATTCCATGATGGTAAATAAAGATGTGATAAAATTGAACGAATATGAAAAATATGTTTATCTTAATATCTTATAAAGCATAATCATAATGGAGATGCTTTCGAGATACCTGAGCAAAGTGGCGGACGGCGAGGACCTGAGCGCAGAAGAGGCGGGAAATGCGATGCGGGCTATAATGGAGGGTAAGCCAGACAGAATTCAGACTGCGGCGTTCCTTACCGCAATGAGGATGAAAGGCGAGACAGAAGAGGAGATAGCGGCATTCGCCACTACTATGCGAGACATGGCACTGAGTATAAATCCGCGAGTGGAGAAGAAGGTGGATGTATGTGGGACGGGTGGCGATAAAGTAAAGACTTTCAATATATCAACCACCGCGGCATTCATTACTGCCTGCGTGGTGCCGGTGGCGAAGCATGGTAACAGGTCAGTGACGTCGAAGTGCGGTAGTGCGGATGTTTTAGAGGAATTGGGGGTGAATCTGACGTTACCACCGCATAAGATAGAGGAATGTATAGAGAAGATAGGTATTGGATTCATGTTCGCACCCGTGCACCATCAGGCGATGAAGAATGTGGTGGAAGTGAGGCAGAAACTCGGTTTGAGGACGGTATTCAATCTTCTGGGTCCTTTAACAAACCCCGCAAATGCCACACATCAGCTTATAGGCGTTTATGATGCCGGTATGACGGAGAAGATAGCGAAGGTGCTTCGCATACTCGGGCTAAGGAAGGCTCTCGTCGTGCATGGCGAGCCGGGCGTGGATGAGGTCTCCATCTCCGGAAAGACAAAAGTATCGCAATTAGAAGGCGGTGAGATAGAGACATACTTCATAAGACCTGACGATTTCGGGTTGCCAGTTGCATCACCGGGAGAGATTGCCGGCGGGACTCGTGAGGCGAGTGCGAAGATACTGCGGGATATCCTGAGCGGTAGAGAAGAGGGTGCGAAGCGCAACGTCGTTCTATTAAATGCGGCATCGGCGATATTCGCAGCAGAGGAGTCGGATAGTCTGAGTGATGCCCTCGAGATAGCCAGCGAGATACTGGAATCTGGCAAAGCGGAAGCGAAACTCCACGAATTCATCAATTTCACAACACTGCACAACGCAATACAGGGGGGATGATATAAGTGGATGATGTAGATAGGAAGATACTGAGAGAGCTCCAACGGGATTCCCGCATGTCCTTCACGAGGATAGCGCAGAAGATAGGGGTGAGCACCGCAACGGTGAGTGAGCGAGTGAAGCGGTTGATGAATAGCGGCATTATATGCGGCTACACCACGATTCTCAACACCTCGGAGATGGGCATGGTCACATTAATAGCGAAGATAAAGACCAGACAGGGGTATAGTGTGGAGGATGTGGGGAAAGAGATAGCGGCAATGAAGGAGAGTTGCTGTGTTCATCACGTTACGGGCAAATTTGACCTGGTTGTAATTGCGAAATGCGCAGGTTATGATAAGTGCGGTGGTATTATAGAGGAGCTAAAGAGGATTGAGGGAGTGGAGAGCGTGGATGCGGAACTGGTGTTGAAGACACTCAAAGAGGAACTCAAGGTCGAGATGTAGAGCGAGCGAGCGTGGATGGATAATGAGGGTAGCGGTGGGAGGCACTTTTGAGCCTTTGCATGACGGACATAAGCGATTACTGAGGAAGGCGTATGAGTTGTGTGCTGATGGTAATGATGATGGCGAGATAGTGATAGGCATAACCTCAGACCGGATGGCAGAAGCGACGAAGACACGGCTGGTTCTCCCATATAAAGTAAGAGCTGCGAATATAGCTCAATACATGCACAGGGAATACCAGGTGCGAGTGCGAACGGTGGAATTGGATGACAGATACGGCGTGACCTTAGAGGAGGATATTGATTATATAGTTATATCGCCGGAGACATACGATGTGGCGGTGGAGATAAACGAACTGAGGAAAGAGCGAGGTAAGGAGCCGATAAAGATAGTAAAGGTGGAGCATGCAAAGGCAGAAGATGGGAAGCCAATCGCCTCGAGGCGGATAAAAGCGGGCGAGATAGACAAACACGGTCATCTCTTGTGAGTGCGAGCGAAGAAATGCTTGAGCTTGATAAACTCTTCAATCCCGGGACCGTTGCGGTGGTAGGTGCGACGCCAAAAGAGGGGAAGGTGGGGAATACCATCCTCAAGAATTTAGTCGCTTCCGGGACCGGGATGTTGAGCATATACGCAGTGAATCCCAAATATGACAGGATTCAAGGTTTGAAGTGCTATCCGTCATTGAACGAGATAGATGTGAAGGGCGATATTGACCTCGCTGTCATCGCGATACCGGCATCAGGTGTGCCCGAGGTGCTGGAGCAGTGTGGTGAACGTGGCATAAAGAATGTGGTTGTCATCTCTGCGGGTTTCAAAGAGGCGGGGCGTGAAGGTGCAGTGCTCGAATCCGAGCTCGTCAAGCTCGCCAGGCGCTATAAATTGAACCTCGTTGGTCCCAATTGCCTGGGCATAATAAACACGTATGCGAATTTAAATGCGACATTCGGTAAGACCACACCGGACAGGGGCAGTATCGCATTCCTCAGTCAATCAGGCGCATTTGCACTCGCAGTTATTGATTGGGCGAAAGCAGCAAGGGTCGGCTTCAGCAAGATTGTATCACTGGGTAACAAAGCGGTGCTTGACGAGTGCCACTTCTTAGAATACCTGGCTAAAGACCCCGATACAGCAGTAATAACGATGTATCTCGAGGATGTGAGCGAAGGTAGCAGATTCATGAGCGTGGCGAGTGAAGCATCGCGAACGAAACCGGTGGTGGTGATGAAGAGCGGTGTAACAGAAGCGGGAGCAAAAGCCGCTTCCAGCCACACGGGTAGCATAGCGGGCAGTGTGGAGGCATACAGGGCAGCCTTTGCGCAATCGGGCGTTGTGGAAGCGGCATCAATCCAGGAATTGTTCGATTTCTCGCTCTCACTGTCGCGAATCCGGAGTATAAAAGGTGGGATAGCAATAGTGACAAATTCCGGCGGTCCGGGCGTCATGGCGGCGGATGCAATAGAGGGGTCAGGGCTCGAACTTGCCACTTTTGAACGCGGGACGATGGAAAAACTCCACGCTCTTCGGCTCGCCAATTCTTATAACCCCGTTGATGTGCGTGGCGATGCAACAACCGACGAGTTCGGCACCGCACTGAACATAGTTGCAGAGGATGGGCATGTAGGTGCGATAATTGCTATCCTCTCTCCCACTGCACCGATAGAATTTGATAAAGCGGGCGATTATGTCGTGGCGATAAATGCAAAAAAGCCGGTCGTCCCAGTGTTCATGGGTGGCGAGACGGTAATGAGCGCAGTTGAAGCGCTTAAGAAGCGCGGTATTGCGAATTATTTCGACCCCGTGAGGGCGGTGGAGAGCCTCAGGGCTGTAAGGGACTACGAAGAGCGGCATGAGCGGGTATCTGAGCCACCTCCGCATTTCAGCGTTGATGCAGAGCGTGTCAGGGAGCAGATACGGCATAAACCGGGCTTTGAGTTACTGAAAGCGTATGGCATTCCGGTACCAGCCTACGGTAAAGCGGAGACTCCGGATGAGGCACTTGAGATCGCTGATAGGATTGGCTATCCAGTGGCAATGAAGATTATCTCTCCTGACATAATTCATAAAACGGATGTGGGGTGTGTGAAGCTCAATGTGAACAGGGGTAAGGTAAAAGAGAGTTTCTTCGAGATTATGCGCAGGGGTGAGAAATACACAACTGCGAGACGGATAGAAGGCGTTCTCGTGCAGCAGATGGTTGAGGGCGGTAAGGAGGTGATAATAGGTATGAAGCGTGACAGGCACTTTGGTCCGCTGCTCATGTTTGGATTGGGCGGGATTTATGTGGAGGTCTTCAGGGATGTCTCTTTCAGGATTGCACCCCTGAGTATGAGTGATGCGAAGGAGATGATAAGGGATGTCAGGGCATACCGGATATTGCATGGCGTAAGAGGCGAGCCCATGTCCGATATAGATTCACTCGTCAATGTCCTGCTCAGGTTCTCGCAGTTATGTGTGGAGTTTCCTGAGATACTGGAGGCGGATTTGAATCCAATCAAGGTATTTGAGCATGGTAAAGGCTGCTATGTGGTTGATTTCAAGATGATAAGTAGCGATTAGAAGTCCGGTATCTGCATCTTCTTCATCCACACGCTTACCGCTCTCCTCGCCCTATCGGGATTTGCGAAATTGGATTCTATATCCTTGTCCTCTGGAATTCCTATAAAAGGGTCTAATGTGCGCCGCTCGGCATCTGCCACCCAGATCATCATCTCTCCCACATCATGCTCACGGAAGAAAGATATAAAAGGAGCGGGTGTCTTCTCCGTCGGCACCACTATCACATCAGCATCGCTGACCACAGCCGAATCGCCACTTCCAGTCATGAGATACGGAACGAACTTAATAGAGGGCATTATCAAGATACGCAGGTGTTTATCACTGCTCTTCACTGCGAACAGCTCGATGTAGTTATACTTATGCTCACGCTTATGCTCACGCTCATATTGCCCGCATATATGCATATCCAGATTCCTTACTCCC
>JAGGRS010000095.1 GCA_021159475.1 Candidatus Methanophagales archaeon | reverse complement strand
CTCCTCACCTTTATCTTTTATTTGATACCGTCACCCAAATAAATAATCCGCAAAAAACAAAATCCGAAACGATAAAAGAAGGGGACATAGTAGCTTCCATGTCCCTCTTAAGCAACAGTTGCTTTTTGTATTTCAGAATTAACTTCTTCCATCCTTGCGCGCGCTCGCCTTTAAACAGCCCTGAGACGACTTTCGCCGTTATAAAAATTTATTTTAGCTCCACTCCTTCCGCGTTACCTTCTGCACGCCGGACCCAGACAACCCCGCTGATGGTTTACGTTTACCACCTTCACCTTCTCTCCGCCTTCGCACTTTCAGGAAGTAGACTGACACACCAACACCGATGATTGCAATTCCAATTGCTACTTCACCAGGCAGACCAAATATGCCACTTTTACCCCCGGCTCCGGGTTCATCCGCAGCAGTTGTGTTCGTTTCTTTTGTCTCGTTCGTTTCGTTCACGGCTGAAGGTGAAGATGTGGGTGCAGGCGTAGATGTTGAATTTGGAGTTAGAGAAGAATTTGCTGGTGCGGGTGGTGAAGTTGTGTTTTGGGTTGAAGAAGAGGAAGGTGTTGCCGTCCCACCGGATATTATCCTGACATACTCCTTAGAGGGTAGCCATCGCTCTCTCGCCTCTTCCGGACTTAATATGAGGTATATCTTACCCCCGCTATCAACCTTGATTTCGCGTGTGCTGCCCCTGAACTCCCCCGCTCTGCCCACCACAACAATCGTATCCCCTTCACGGAGATTGAGATTAAAGCGACTGTCCACATGCATCATCTCACCATGCTCAAAGTCGTAATGCCATGAACTATTAACAATCGCAACGCCTCTTTTCCATTCTGTGCCTGTATCATTCTCATTCTCCGATTCCGGCTTTAAAAATACTAAATAATTACTCAAGTCGGGATTATATCGTATCTTGTCCACCTTTGCCCTCAATGTGACGGATTCATTGCTATACGCACCACTTATGAATTCCTCGTAGGTCACTGCACGCTCACTGGGTTCAATGGGAACGAAACCAAATCCTAATATCTCCTCGCCATCACTTAACCCGTCTCCGTCACTATCCGCATTGGTCGGCTCCGTTACAACTCCGTATGTCCCAAATACTTCTTCGTAGTCCGTTAACCCATCATCATCCGTATCACGTTTCGTTGGGTCCGTTCCATATTTGTGAACCTCATCGCCATCACTGAGCCCATCGTGATCCGAATCCACGAGGCAGGGATTTGTATCCGCGGAAATCTCATCGCCATCACTGAGCCCATCGCCATCCACATCGGGATTCGTAGGGTCGAGTTTGTAGCGGTATGTCCTGCCAAGATTGGTTATCTCCGCCATTGCCCCTTCTCTATCTTCTTCATCCGGATATATCTCCTTCATCTGCGTTTCATCATTCGTATTAATATACGCACAGATTTCTTCCAGATCGCTTAACCCGTCTTCATCCGTGTCCTCTGCCAGCGGGTCTGTAAAGAATCCGAATAAACCGAAACATTCCGCATAATTTGAGATTCCATCGTCATCCGTGTCTCTATCCCAGGGGTCGTAATCGCGCCTGTATTCCTCAAGATTCGTCAGCCCGTTGTCATTATAATCCATACCCGCATCACTCGCATCATCGGGATTTAGCCCGTGTTCAACTTCCCAGCCATCTGGTATACCATCGCCATCGGTATCGGTTTTCAGTGGATGCTGCCCCGATACGGGCGCCAGGATTAATACCATTCCGGGACCGAAAATTGCTAAGAGTAGCACAAATATGTGAATTAATCTTCGCATATTAATGTCAAATTCTCAAATAGACTATAAGTAATTATCCAGTAATGAAAAATAATTTTCAATATTTGAAAAATAATTATCTTATGTACATCCCTATCTCATCTGTTAGCTCATTCCCTGTTTCTCTCTCTTTTACCGTTACCGCTCCCTCCTCCTTCACCATCGTTGCCACTACTTCGAGAAAATTCTTCTCTATCAGGCTTACCGCCGCATTACTCAGACTCTCATCTCTTTTCACCAGCTCACCTTCTGGATTGTAAACTCTTATCGTTCCCTTTTCCGGGTTCGTCACCACCTTGTATATCTTCCCGCTCGGCATCAGCCAAGCCCAGATTTTCGCTTTCCCCATCTTACTTCTCATACCTCCATGCACTCAGACCACGAATGCCCACTGGCATACATTATTGATACATTGATACAAAGGATTGAATAAAAGATTTTAGATATTACGGGTTTGGGGGCATAAACCATAAATATAAATCACTGCTATAAACCTATCCAATTTTTGCCCCAGCCCGATGTTACAAAATAAATTTATCAAATTCTTCTTCTATGTTTATGCAAAAACGTCGTTTCTATTCTCCTTGCTCTCTCTTCGGTCAGATATTTTGTTATACTCGTCTGTGAGATGCCCAACCGCTCTGCGATCATTGAATCTCTGTAACCCCTTGCATGCAGGTCTCTTATCTCCTTAATCTGCTTCGGGGTCAACTTCACTTCTTCTTCTTCTTCGCGTCTTTTTTCTTTTTCGCCCTCCTCAGGAACGGTCACCCGTGGAACTGTCCCGGTTCTGTCCCTTGCAATGTGCCGCAGAGCAGAACGCATCGCAAGAGATTCTTCGTTGCTCTTCCGAATCATCTCCAGGGCTTTCTCCGCCACTTTCCTGGCATCTTCAACTTTTAATGTCCTGCCAGGAGGTTCAAGAGCAATTTTGTTCCTTATAATGCCAATAGCCTCTGCTGCTCCTTCCTGGACGTTCGGATCCCTGTCATTCAAAGCGGAAATAAGGGGTTCGAGTGCAGGTTCTCCTATCTTACCGAGCGCATCAGCCGCACTCTTCCGCACCTCGCTTCTTTTATCTCTTAATGCTTGAATAAGTGCTTCAATGGCTCTTTTATCTCTTATCTCGCCGAGCGCCCACGCCGCACTCTTCCGCACGTCCCTCTTTTCGTCCTTCAATGCGTGGATGAGGGGTTCAACAGCCCTTTTATCTCTTATCTCGCCAAGAATCTCGGCTGCACTCCACCGAACTTCTTCCCTATCGTCCTTCAATGCGTGGATGAGGGGTTCAACAGCCCTTTTATCTCTCATCTTTCCAAGCGCTTGTGCCGCACTCAATTGAACAGCCAGGCTATTATCTTCTTTTAAAGTCTGGATGAGCGGGTCAATTGCTCTCGCATCTCTTATCTCGCCAAGCGCCTCCACAGCGCCCAGGCGAACAGATTCCAGCTCAGCTCTCAAGGCTTGAATGAGCGGTTCTACCGCAGGCTCTCCTATCTTCCCCAGTGCTTCCACAGCACTCACCCGAACACCCTTATCCCTATCTTTCAAGGCTTGAATGAGCGGTTCTATCGCTTTTACACTCCTTATCTCACCGAGCGCCCACGCCGCATTCTTCCGCACGTCCTCATCCTCGTCTTCCAGAGCTCGAATCAGCGGTTCCACCGCCCTTATCTCCTTTATTTCACCGAGCGATCTCGCTGCACTCTTCCGGACGTTCCAATCTCTATCCTCCAGAGCCCGAATTAGCGGGTGTTTCTCATCCTTCGCCTTTAACTCTCTCGCAAGCCTCTCTCTTTCCTCTTCTTTTGCCCTCTCCTCTACAATCTCCAGAATATATCGCCCCAGCGTATCAAATAGAACAGTTGGATTACCCTCCTTCCTTATATATCTGTTCGCACCTTTATTCAATGCTTCCATCGCCACGCGCTCTTCTCCTTTGCCGGTGAAGATAATAAAGGGAATATCGTTCCCTCTCCTCCTCAGCTCTTCCAGAAATTCCAGCCCATTCATCCCTGGCATCTTGTAATCAGAAATGACCACATCGAAATTCTCCTCTTCTAACTTCTTTAATCCCTGTTCCGCGGATAATGCTTGCGTGATTTTGAAATTGTTATAGCCCATCCTTTTCAGAAACAGGTTCGTTATCTCAAGAGCACCCCTCTCGTCTTCCACGTGCAAAATCCTTATCGGGTCCGATTTATCAACCATATATGATTATATTTCAGATTATTGCATAAAAATCTTTTGATTATCGGTAGAAAATTTGATGATATTTGGAAAACAATTACAGGTATTCTGAGAGGCGGGTCTGGGGCTGTTTCCAATTTACCCGCTCCTCTCTCCCTCCATCTCACGCAAAGCCGTTTTCCCCAATTCTAATAATTCCTCTGCACTCACATCTCCCATTTCCTCCATCGCCTCCTTCAGCACCATATCCATCTCCTCCTCCTCTTCTTCCTCCTCCTTCAGGCTGTATATCAAATCGTCTTTATCTTCTTCTTTCTCTTCCTCCGTCTCCTCTTCCTCTTCCCATTCCTCCTCCGTCTCCTCGAGTTCCTCCTCCTCTACTGCCTCCTCCACTCCCTTTTGTAACCACCACTCTTCTACCTTCTCTTTTTCCTTATCGAAATCCTCGAATATTTCTTCTTCGGCGTTATCACCCATACCTGGCTCCTCATCCTTCCCCTCTTCCCGTTCCGGATTCGAATACGCTAAAGTATCCCGCTTCTTACTCGCATCCCGAATCTTTTTTAGATACCCCATTTTATGTTCCTCCTCTTCTTCTTTCTCTTTCTCTATCTCTTTCTC
>JAGGRS010000077.1 GCA_021159475.1 Candidatus Methanophagales archaeon | reverse complement strand
TGCTCGTTCCCGAAGCTGTAATCGAAATGCTCAACGATGACCAGTTTTGGCACCTTTCCGGTTGTAGCTCGCACCTGCTCTATTGTATCTGCAACGGCATCACCAGTGATTATGTTCGACTCGCCCGAGGGGATTTCCCTGACCACACCGCCAGCAATCTCAACGGCTAAATACTCGGTATAATGACCCAGGTCGGGGAGGAGCACGATATCACCTTTATTGAGCAGTGATGATGTAACAATCTGAAAACCCCTCCTCGCTCCCGGTACTACTCTCACTTCATCCATACCCACAAATTCCGCAAGTTCTGCATGGAATTCATCCACTGGCGGTCTCCTTATCTTATCAAGCCTCTGGTTCAGGCACCAATCACAGACGGAATATCCATCGCCATAAGCAATTAGCGCTTTACGCGCTTCCGGCGTCAATCGCCCACCAGGCTGTATCGGGTTGATATTTATGTATTCCTCCTCGCGTGTCCTCAGCTCGATGTGGTCGGTGATGTATTTGAGTGAACTGCTCTTGCGTTCCTTAAAATCCTTCAGGATTCGTTCAACACGTGCTACTCCCGCTGCTATTTCGTCCTCGTTCGCCCGTCCCGGCACTGACTCCCTGAATATCTCACGCAGGTCTTCAAGTGCGAACATCGCCTCATATAATCTCCTCACACGTGGCTCCATGCTCCTTCTGTGGAGATAAAATAAATAGAAACAAAAAAAACAAACACAAATAAAATTAGAGATGAAAGAGAGAATAAGAATAAACAAGAGCTATTTAGAACTGGTAGTTGGTGATATTACGGATTTGGAAGTGGAAGCGATAGTGAACGCTGCGAATACGGGGTTGAAGTTGGGCGGTGGCGTTGCGGGCGCAATAAGGGAGAGAGGTGGCAAAGTGATTCAGGATGAGTGCGATAGAATAGGATACTGCCCCGTGGGTGAAGCGCGGATAACGAGTGGCGGGGACCTGAAAGCGAAATACGTGATTCATGCCGTTGGTCCCGTATATGGAGAAGGAGAAGAAGATAAGAAGTTAAGAAATGCAACCATAAACAGTTTGAAGCTCGCGGAGCAATACAGGCTAAGCACTCTTGCATTCCCGGCAATATCCACCGGTATCTTCGGTTTCCCGAAAGACAGATGCGCTGATATTATGCTATCAGCTACAATTTCTTATCTCAAAGGAGATACGGGCTTGAAGAGGGTCATTTTCTGTCTCCACGACTCAACAACCTTTGACATCTTCAAAGCCCGGTTGGCAAAATATACAGATATATAAGAAATGGAACTCTTCATTATGGTATGAGCGAAGAAGAAGAGCGAGCGGTTGGTATTGCACAATACGTAGGAATGGGGCTTTTTATCACGCTTACAGCAGTGATAGCATTAATACTGGCGACACCTTTTGAGGCTTCCGACATAAAGGCGTTCCAGAATCCCGCATCTATATGGAATCCCATATACTTCTTCATCCTCATCATTGGCTTCACTGCTCTCATACTCATCGTGCTCAGATTCGGCGCTAAGAGGCTTATTTATCTCTTCATGCTCGCCGCGGTGGCGGTAACGCTATATTATGTGATGGATGGTCTTCTCTTATATCTCCATGCATCTATTTCCATTCCCTTATTCGGTTCAGGATTGAATGTGGGAGCTCTAATTATCACGCTCATCCTCTCTCTTCTACTATATAAATACCCCGAGTGGTATGTCATCAATGCAACGGGTTTGATAATAGCCGGAGGTGCAGCAGCGATATTCGGAATCTCGCTGATACCAGAACTGGTGGTTCTGCTCATGATAATACTCGCAGTCTATGATGCGATGTCGGTATATAAGACGAAACACATGGTCTCACTGGCGGAATCGGTGATTGATCTGCGTATTCCAATACTCTTCGTCATGCCACGTAAGCGTAACTTCTCAACACTGAACAGGCAGGGGCTCGAGCTGGGAGGAGGGGACGCATTCTTCATGGGGCTCGGAGACGCTATTATACCCTCCATGCTGGTGGTGTCGGCATATGTGAGCTATCCGAGTGTTGTACCGGCTCTGGGTGCTCTGGCAGGCACCTTGGTGGGATATTCGGTACTTACAAGGTTCTCAGGTAAAGGTAACCCCCACGCGGGTCTGCCATTCCTCAATACCGGCTCAATAATTGGATTTCTCATCGGACTGCTCCTGATGAATATATAGAATGGGTGCTTTGCTCATCCCCCTGAATTATCGTGAACTCGATGTCTTTATTTTGTTACACCAACTCGAAAGAGGTTTTACGCTCTTTAATTATGACCTTTTCACTTTCCGCGTCCACTACTATCCCCCATTCTTGCATCGTTGATGCACCGATGATAAGTTCATGTGCGAGTTTATCTGAGACGTCGGCATCCGTGGAGATAACGTAGTCATCGAGAGATATTTCCAAAAAGATGCCTTCTTTGATTTTTATCTTGTTTTCTCCATCTCCCAGGGTAGCGATTCTTGGTCTTGTCAGCTCAACTAAACTGCCAATCTTTTTCGCAATGTCATTTCTTATGAATGTCCTGCTTGCCCCGGTATCAAATAACGCCCTTACCTCATCTTCACCTATATTACTTCTGACCTTCACTTCTCGAAAAACTCTACCCATTTCCCTTACTTAGTGCTCAACTTATGCACCCGTTATATTAATAAAACTATTGCGAGTTTATAAATAATAGATGATGAAACAGATAGAACAGATAGAGCGGTTAAAGCGCGAGAAGAACGCGATTATCTTAGCTCATAACTATCAGAGAGCGGAGGTGCAGGATATAGCGGATTTTGTGGGTGATTCTTTAGAACTGGCGAGAAAGGCGATGGGGACTACTTCTGAGCTCATAATCTTCTGTGGCGTCGATTTCATGGCGGAGACCGCGGCGATACTGAACCCGGATAAGAAAGTCGTTATCCCCGATAAGGGTGCGATATGCCCGATGGCGCAGCAGTTGCAGGTGGAGGAGCTGGAGGCGATGAAACGCCGGTATCCAGACGCAGATGTCGTTCTGTATGTGAATACACTTGCGGAGAGCAAGGCACTCGCTGACTGTATCTGCACTTCTGCGAATGCCCGTGAGATAGTCAATGCCATGGAATCCGAAACTGTGCTCTTCGGTCCCGATCGCAATCTGGCATACTATGCGGGGAAAACAACTTCAAAGAAGGTCATCCCCATACCTCAACACGGACTCTGCCCCTCTCATCATCAGATAGTAATGAGCGATGTGATAGAAGCGAAGAATGCGCATCCCGATGCAAAGGTCATTGTTCATCCTGAATGCATACCCGAAGTTCAGGACATCGCGGATTACATAGCATCAACGAGTGGTATGGTGAAGATTTGCAAAATGCCTGCATCGGGTGATGAATTCCTGATTGGCACCGAGATTGGATTGCTGCACAGATTGAAGAAGGAAGCGCCCGATAAAAAGTTCTATCCCATCTCCACCACCGCGGTATGCCCGCAGATGAAGATGCATACCCTGGAGAAGATAGCCTCAGCGCTGGATAGAGAAGAGCCGGAAGTGACTGTGCCTGCCGGGATAAAAGATAAAGCACGAAGGGCAATAGAACGAATGTTCACGATAATTGATTGATCATGGGGGCGGTTCATCTCTCAGACGGGGCAGTTACACACTACATAGTTTACAGGGATTTGAAAGAGCGTGGTTACGCGGTGAGAGCAGGAAGAGCGGGTTTATGGCTTTATCCCCGCGGAGCCAGACGAGGAGAGAAACCAGCACGGTATTTCGTGCATATTCGCAGCGAGAAGGATTTGATCTCCATTGCAGACCTGGACAGGCTGCTCCGCTCCGCTCGTAACATGAGGAAGGAACTGATTCTCGCAATAGTGGATGAAGAGAGTGACGTCACATACTACGAGGTAAGAGCGGCGAAATTGGAGGGCACGCGGAGTGAGAAGGATGGTAAAGAGGAGCGAGAACTAACCTGCACTGCGAGTCTGGCTGACGACAGGGTGGTTATTCATGATGAAGCTTCGGCAGAGAGACTGCACAGGGAGTTCTATGGTAAATTAATGGGTGATAAGCATAAGCAGTTGATACTATCACTGATAGAGACGGCGTATCTGATGCGTGAGAATAATCGCATGGTCGTGCAGACGCCCGCAGGGGATATGAGTTATGAGCAGTTTCTTGATTATGCAACGGATAAGGAGCGCGATTTTAAGGATAAGCTCGTTGTTTATACTGATTTAAGAGCCAAAGGGCTGATATTAAAGACCGGATTCAAGTTCGGCTCACATTTCAGGGTCTATACGGCATTGCAGCAGAAGCATTCTTCCTATCTCGTTCATGTCGTGCACCCGGAGCATATCTTCGCGATGAATGAACTCGCGAGGGCGGTGAGGCTGGCACAAGGCGTGAGGAAACGGATGATTTTCGCATACGTAGATGGAGATGGGGTTAAGTACATAGATATAGGGCGAAGGAGGCTCTGACTTTTGAGTCCTTACTTCTTTCACACCCGCAGAGGTAGAACAAAGAGCAGAATGGCTGCAACTATCATCAGTAGTAGCGCCAGAATCATCACCACCTTCAATGCTCCCACATCGGTGCCGAATATGATGGGTATCGGACCTATCATAATGAC
>JAGGRS010000186.1 GCA_021159475.1 Candidatus Methanophagales archaeon | reverse complement strand
CTCTATATGACTCTTTAAGATTGATATATTCCCTAAATGAGCGGAGTTAAGGTTTAAAAAATGAGTTCACAATTTCGGACACGGTATTAGCCTTTTATTCAACTTTTAATTCTCTCTCAATTACTCTGAGGACATCTTCCAGACACATCTCTTTAGATTCTTCGATTTTTGGAGTATGCTTATGATGCGGAAAAGTTTTGATGTGCTTGTGATGAGGAGAATTATCCCATCTGAGCCTTAGACTGCCTTTTTCATCCTGCCAATGATACGAATAGAGATATTCTTTTTCAGAAACGTACTCCCTGATATGAAGCTCGCTATTATCTATAAAAACGGCTTTAATTTTTAGAAAATAGAAGTCTTTGCCTTGCTTAAAATCTAAAATCTCATAGTTTTTGATGAGCTTATGCTCAAGTAATTCTAACGTCTTTAGCATCTTCAATATCCCTTATTTTCGACTCTAAGTCTTTCAGGCTTTCGATGTATGCTTTCCACTCGATGTAGTCGTCCCACCGTTCAAAATCCTCTCTCTCTCGCTTTATTCCGTCCTTAAACTCTCCAAACGTGCATCTGTATTTGCTCTCGAAATATCTTATTCTCTCCTTTATCGGAGCGATTTGTGAGATTGCCTTGAGCTTCTCAAATCTTATTATCTCATCCTTCGACACGGTTACGGTTATGGACATCTTTTATTATAGTAAAGATTTCTCTTTAAAAGTTTGCATCCAGGACCACCCCCGCTCCTATATTCCTTCCGTTTTTCACCAGCACGAACCTTCCAAGTTCTGGTATCTCCGCGAATTTCTCTATTACCAGTGGCTCAGTGGCAAAGACGATTGTTGCTGCATCATGCTCGTTTATCTCATCGGGATTTCTCTCCACCACTTCTCCGGTCTCTGAATCTATCTTCTCTTTTATCTCTTTTATTTCGCATCTCACTTTTGCAGTTCCGCATCTCAGTTCTATCTGCTCTCCTTTTTTCAGATTCTTACCGAGCAAAACGGCTTCTCCCAAAAATTCCTCCACAGGTTTCGGTGGTTTCTCTACCGTTCCTCCAACGTCTCCCCTTTTTACCTCTTCGCCGATGAGAATCCCAACGCAGTCCCCGGTTGTGGCTTCTTCTAATTCACCTTCAAAGACTCTTATTCCCTCTATTTTTGTTCTGATGCCGGAAGGCTCGAAAATTACTCCGTCTCCTCTTCTTAATATCCCCGATTCTACTCTTCCAACAACTATTTTCTCTCCTTCCACCTCGTAAACATCCTGAACAACAAACCTTAGCGGTTTCTCTTTCCCTTCCACCGTCACTCCATCCAGTGCCTCTATCAAAGTTGGACCTTCGTACCATTCCATCCTCTCGCTCCGGCGGTAAATGTTATCGCCTTCCATTGCGGATACCGGAATAAAGTGCCCTGTGGGATACCCAAACGAACTTAAAACTTCGTTTATTTCCGCCTTCACGTTTTCAAACCTCTCCTTTTTATAGTCCACGGCATCCATCTTGTTCACGGCTACAAAGACCTCTTTTATGCCCAGCATCTTCAATAAGAATAGATGCCGCCTCGTTTGCTCTTGCACGCCTTCCTCTGCGGAGACAACCAGAACCGCCACGTGCGCATGCGAAGCGCCGGTGAGCATGTTCTTTATGAACTCCTTATGCCCTGGCACGTCTGTTATCGTGTAGTAGTTCTTCTCGCTTTTAAACATCAAGCTTACCGTGTCTATCGTCCGCTCTTCTTTTAGCTCGTCCTCAAAAGAATCGAGGAAATAAGCGAATTCAAACCTGCGCTTATATTCTTCCGCTAATTTCTGTATCTCTTCCACACGCTCATCTTTTATGCTCTCGCTGTCGTAGAGCAACCGTCCTATCATCGTGGACTTCCCATGGTCCACATGCCCCACGAGAACCACATTCACGTTCATTTTTGATCTTTGCATTTTAACTTCTACATTTTCCTTACATGTACCCCAGCGCCCTCAGTTTCTGCATCATAAACGCCTTCTCTTTGTCCTGCGCGCGACCAGCCCGCTCTGCAATCTTCGTCGTCCTCAGCTCTTCCACTATTTCATCTATCGTTTTTGCATTTGAGTCTATTGGTGAAGTGCACGGTTCGCATCCCAGGCTTCTATACCTCTTCCCATCCCTGGCAAAATACAGCGGGTTCACCGGAATATTCTCTTGCTTTATGTATTCCCAGACATCTAACTCGCGCCAGTGCAGGATTGGATGAACCCTTGTATGGATTCCGGTCTCGCTTTGACCTTCACTCTGAGCTTGATATTGGTCCCACATCTCCAGCGGCTGGTCGCGGTAATTCCA
The DNA here is from genome assembly GCA_021159475.1 of Candidatus Methanophagales archaeon. Lineage (GTDB taxonomy): Archaea > Halobacteriota > Syntropharchaeia > Alkanophagales > Methanospirareceae > G60ANME1. Next base: position 2,322 of record JAGGRS010000186.1, on the reverse strand, counting down.
TCTGAACTCTTCGTCTCGTGGTGAGAAGACGCGTTCCTTCGCTCTTATTCCATGTTCGTCCCTCCTTATTGCTAAAAGCAGTGCATCAAACCCGTGCTTATTGAGACACTGCATCAGCGCTTCCGTTTTTAATTTCGTGCAACACTCGAACTTACCGTCCCCCGGTCCAACGCCCGCGTTCATTGCTTCTTCGTTCCTCGCTATTATCAAATCCAACCCCCATTCGTCTGCAATTCTATCTCTGAACTCGTACATCTGCTTGAACTTATAACCTGTATCTATGTGAATTACAGGAAACGGAATCTTGCCGAAGAATGCTTTTCTGCACAGTGCGAGAACGGTTGTGCTGTCTTTTCCCGTGCTCCACAGAACCGCGGGGTTCTCGAACTCCGCGTATGCTTCCCTTATTATGTATATGCTCTTATTCTCCAGTTCTTTCAGTCCCATTCTCTTCTCATCACCTCCGATATACTCACAAACCCCCTATCAAAACAATCGCCGCAAAGGCGAGAATTAGAATCGCTAACCAAAAATAAAACCAGAACATGTTGATACCCGGATTAGTGGCACGACCCCAGTCCGTTAGTTCCCATGCGCGCTCATGAAGCACATACAGAACCACTCTAATTGCATGAAAGACGAAGGTGATTAAACTCGCTTTAGCCCAGCTTCCCGTAATGAAGTAGGAGAGCAAAATTAAAATTACGATTCCGAGCACACGCCATGTGAACGATTTTGTCCAGCTGCGAACCCACGAATCCGTCTTTGTATTCTTATTATTGACCATGTGCGTTCACTCCAGATAACCCAGAGCTCTCAATCTCTTTTTTACCTCTTCTTCCTCCTCTTCGCTAAAAGTGGGCTCTTCTTCCTCGCTCTCCTCTTCTCCACCGAGCACTTCCTCCAGAACAAATGTAACATATTCCTCCACAGACCGGAATTCTGTAGCACGCACTCGCTCTTCTATTCTGCCATAAAGCTCAGCCGGTAAAAACACGGCTTTCTTTCCCCCTTCTTTTGCCCCTTCTTCTTTCATAAATAACCAAGCCTCCTCAATCTTTCTCTTACCGCTTTTACCTCTTCTTCCGTTAGTTTATCTTCTTCTTTCAGCTTTCCACTTGACGCCAAACTCCGCATCACAAAAACGATGAATTCGGTGACGCTGGAGAATCCGGTGTCTTCTATCATCTCTCGTAGCTTTTCATACAGTTCCCTCGGTATCTTGATGGTGACTTTGTCCGTCATCTGTTTTACACTCTAATTGTAGTAATATTGGAGTATATAAAGTTATCGCTTTTGCTTCGTGTAGAAACTCAACAGCAACAAGGAAAAAACGAATTAAAAAGTAAATATAACAGAATAAATCCTTCTTGAATCTTCCGTTTATCTTTTTCCGCCGCTAAGAACCGTATCATCGCAGAAGTTAATCCCAAAGAGCGCCAGAGGCGATAATAGCGAGATGTATTATTACTGACCACACGCCGTAGGCGTCTGCACCCAATGTCTTCGTTAAAATTGGGATAATGATTAACCCACGCAGGCTAACGATTGCAGTTGTAATACCCACGAGCCCCACACGCTGTGCAAAGAGTTTGTATTCGCTCATGCGCATTCTCTCATCCTGAGCGTGTTCCGAGGATGATTGAGAATTTCATGGCAGCACCTTAAATCCATGTGTTTGAAAATCAGAATCAAAGGTAAAGGCTGTATCAATGTTCATTCTTTCCATGATCGAAAAGCTTAAGCAATCAGTTAAATCTATTTTTTGGTCTTTATATCGTTTGAAATATTCAATTGCCTGCATCCAATCCTTTTTATTCTCCCATTCGAGCAATAGAAGCTTGCTTTCGATTATACTGTTCAACTCCTGAATAGCTTTCTTCTTATCGCTTAGGGCGATGAGGGCACTTGTATCAATATAGATATGTCCCATTCATCCCCTCCAATCATCTCTTTCGCTCCAATCGCCCTCTTTGGTCTCAAAGCTACCTATAAGTTCGAATATCGCATCCTTCTCTACCTCTACCCCTTTTTCATATTTCCTGATATACTCCGTTATAGCCTCTTTAACAACATCTTCCAGAGGCATCTTCTTACGCTGGGATATGGTTATGCGTCGCCTCATCAACCCCCATTTGAATGTTTTTTATCTCCGACATCTTTATATCTCTACTACATCTTTTATTCCAATACCCTATAAATATTTCATTCAGATCCGCTTTATCCATTCCACGCTGTCAAATTTCTCCATCTCCCGATATAATGTGACTTGTCTTCGTTTTACTCATTGTCGAAACGTGCAATGCGTCTGACGGCTTCAGA
>JAGGRS010000115.1 GCA_021159475.1 Candidatus Methanophagales archaeon | reverse complement strand
TGATGTGGTGAATGCCAGGGAGGAGCGGTATATGAGCTGGCTCGAGCCTGTGTAGTATCTAATATTACCTCACCACTTCCGCATGCATTTCTGAGCCCTTATTGACACAGAGATGGACACCAATCTCATCCAGATATAAAGCCGAATAAGAACCAAGACCGTGAATCAGCAACTCCGTCAGGTCCTCCACTTCGTCTATATCAACGCTCATGAAGAAGGAATCATGAATTCCATAGGTCAGGTTACGCATCCGCGCTATGTTCAGATGCTCAATGCAGCTGATTCCATAATAAGATACGGAGAATAGCGAGGGTTTACGAAGTAATAGTGCATTTGTGCCACCTTTCCTGCCCGGCGCTACCACCACATCCTCGGTTCGTTCTATCATCTCATTTATGCTCTCCGGTGTTACCAGCGGGATATCAGCCATCAAAATCAATACCGGCTGCTCCTGCCGCGCTATCGCAGCGTTCAATGCCTCGTTCAGTCCCCTATTATCACTCCTCACCTCTGTTACCATCTTCTTCAGTCCCTGTTCCACCATCAACTCCTCTGTATCGCCTGTCGTTAATATCTCCACCTCGTCCACTTCAGACCTTGACAATGCCACCAGCACATCGTTCAGCATTCTCAATGCGAGCTCCTCTCGTTCTGCCCTGGTTAATAACACGCTCAATCGCGACTTCGCACCTCCCTTCTTGAACGGAACAATCGCCTTCAATTCCACCATTCGTTAGTTAATCACTGTGCTGTGCCTTTAACTCCTGCACCAGCCATTCAAACTTATCTCGGAGTATCCTCGCCGCCTCTACCACAATATCATCCACAGGTAAAGAGCCATCGCTCTCGACGGTGAAGAGGAAAGACTTCTGTTGCTCGTTGTTGGGCTGTGGCAGTTCCTTGAAGGTGCAGATGGTTACAGGCTGCCACTTCGCATGCTCTTTACCCCTGCCCAGTCTTGCAATAGCTTCAAAAGATACACGCTGTTGCGCTACCGTCCTTATACCGCTAATCTCCCGCTCTTTTGAGACCAGTTTCACAATCGGGATGTTCCCGAATGCGGGTTCTACACCGGGGTCGGATGAGATGAGTTCTTTGGAATACACCTTTGTATATCCTGCCCGCTCTGGACTCTCCGCCTTCAATGTCAGCGTTACCTTATCTTCTTCACTGTAATCATGGATATTACGCACCTTCAGCGGTATCAAACCCAGCCGTAGCGCTAATTGCTCATCATACAGTAAAGAGTTATTCTCGTATATCTTCACCTCATCAATGGCAAGCTTGGGCACTTCCGCAATCATCGCGCGTCTCAGTGAGTTCACAAAACGAACATTCACATCAGAACCCGATACTACGAACCTCACTTCGTTATCCCCGCGATACTCTATCTTTACTTCCATGACCTTATACCCTTCTCCCACGCTTGCCTCCCGGGCGCTTCGTGCCATCGTGCGGCACGGGTGTAACGTCCTCTATCCGCCCTATCCTCAGTCCGGCACGAGCGAAAGCCCTTATCGCTGCCTGCGCACCCGGAGCAGGTGTTCGTGATTTGCGCCCCGAAGCTGCCTTTACCTTCACGTGTAGCCCCATGATACCACGCTCCTTCAGTTTGTCTGCGAGTTGCGACGCCATCAGCATCGCGGTATACGGTGAGCTCTCATCACGGTCCGCCTTCGCTATCATGCCACCGGAAGCCCTCGCTATCGTCTCCGCACCCGTCATGTCCGTAATTGTGATGATGGTGTTATTAAAAGAAGAGAAGATATGCGCAATTGCCCATTTCCCTTCCGAAGCCATTATCTATCAACCTCCTATTCCTCTACCTTACTCGCTCCTTTTGTGGCGATGGCGGTTATAGAAGCAGGGGCGTGCTCATAGTAGCTTATACCTCGTTCCTCATCCACACTCACTATATATGAAGGGATGGTAACTTTACGCCCATTAACGGCGATATGCCCGTGAACAATGAGCTGTCTGGCTTGTTTAAGAGAATTAGCCATGCCCTTCTTATACACCAGAGTCTGCAAGCGCCTTTCCAGTAAATGCTCAACATCCAGTGCCAGAACATCCTCCAGTTTCGCCGCTACATCCACTATACCACGCCGCTTCAGACTCTTCAGAATCTCTTCCTGCTTCTTCATCGTGTGCTCTGAGGGTTTCATGCCCGCTATCTCAGCAAGAATGCTCCTTATCTCTCGCCGATACTTCTTTATTAGACTGGCTGCCTTCCATATCTCTCGCTTGTTCTTCAGTCCGTATCGCTCAGCCAATTCCTTCTCCTCCTTTATCCGCTGTAAGACCCAAGGTCTCCTCGGACGTTCATACTTCTTCTTACTACGCTTTGGATGTCCCATTTACTTGCCTCCGCCTCCGCTACGCGCCAGTGTCTTCTTCCTGATCACTCCTACCACCATTCCTTTACGGCCCGTTGATTTTGTGCGCTGACCACGCACTTTCAGACCACGCTCATGCCTTATACCGCGATAAGACCTTATTTTACGTAATAGATTCAGGTCATCCCTGAACTTCAGTATCAGGTCTGAGCCCATGAGATGTTTATCCTCACCACTGATCAAATCCCTGCGCCTGTTCAGCATCCACGTGGGTAATCGCTTATCCGCAGTGCTTATTGCAGCCTTTAATCGCTCTATCTCTTCATCTGAGAGCTCCCCCATCCGCTTATCCGCATTTATACCCGCGGATGTAACAATTGCACGTGCGACCCTGCGTCCTATCCCCTTTATACCACACAGTGAGTAAGGCACTCGTAACTTACCATCAAGGTCTGTATCCAGAATCCTGACTATATGCCTGAATTCCACTCCTCCCTGCTCTTGCTCTTGCTCTCCCTCTACCTTCTCTATCGCTACTCCTTCTGCTTCTCCCCCTTCGCTCATCTCTCAGAACCAACCCTTTATTTTATATGGGTTAGCATGTCTCTTTAAGTATTTTATTTTTACATACGCCGAGGAAGGGATTCGAACCCTTGAGTTCCTTTCGGAACACAGGCTATCCGTTGTGTGGAACATAACTCCAGGCCTGCGCCTTACCGCTCAGCCACCTCGGCTCGCTTTTTCGCTCTTCCATGCCCTCATATATGTTCCCGGCTCCATGAACACCTTATCTGTGCGCACACATAGCCCCTCCTCCGCTCTGAGCATCTCCTCTGAACTCATAAGCGCCCTGCCTGCGCACACCGCTTCCCCCTTATACGTATATATAACTACGGGATTCCCTATATTTATTCCCTCTTCTATACGCGAGATACCGGGAGCTGCGAGATCCGCTCCATGGCATAGTGCATCAACCGCAGTATCCTTCACGATGATACATCGCGGTGAATGAAGATGCGCAAGTGCATGTTCCATGGGCATAATGAGTTCACGAAGAGGTGCTTCTTCTCCCGCTTCATAGAAGACATAGGCATCTTTCAGGTCCTGCAGCTTCGTTAGCTCTGACTCGTCAAAGGGTAGCGATTTGGTCCTCCTCAATTGCGCCATGTGCGCACCCACGCCCAATGCCAGTCCGATATGATGACAGAGCATCCTTATGTATGTGCCGGCTTCACAGCCCACCTTCATCAATACCTCCCTCCCTTCCACCTCCTTTAGCTCTATGTAATGCACGGTCCTCACTCTTATTCTCCTCCTGACTGCGGATTTTAACGGCGGTCGCTGGTATATCCCGCCTTCAAACTCCCGCACCACCTCTCTCAGTTTATCCTCTCCCACATCACCGTGCAACCTCATCAAGCATACATATTCCTTATCGGAGACGAAAACTCCGGCTAACCTGGTCGCTATACCGAGCAGAACGGGCAGTACACCGGTGACCTTGGGGTCCAGTGTTCCCGTATGAGCCGCTTTGTTCACCTTTAATATATCCTTCACCCATGAAACGACCTCATGCGCGGTGGGACCCGCGGGCTTGTCTATCACAACCACGCCCTTCTCGATATACTCACGCATCGGGCGCGCTTCCGGCTGACAGCCGAAATGAGGGTCTGTGGATGCGGGAACTTTCTCCAATTTGCACCGTTCTATCGGGTTCGGGCTCTCTATCTCCGTCCTCCTCATCCCCATCTCATCAACATTTATATAACAAAACCGGTCTGTTATATTTGATGAATAGCGAGGAAAGGCGTTATGAATATCGTAATTATGCAAGCAGGATGATAATATACAGTATCCCTTACTTCTTCTTCAATCTCACTGATATGCTCACCACACGATTTACACTTGCCGCATCGAGCAACCTTTGTGAGTTGAATCCCTTTTATTATCACCCTTTTCTGCTACACATAAAGATATTCGTGCCGGCTATCCTGCTCTCTTTCTATCTCGCACTTTATTATCTCTCCAGGACGGAGTATACCAGGAGAGCAGTGGGTAAAACTGCTTCTTATTCCATAATTGCCCTCTCTGTCTGGTCTGCTATCATCAGTGTCAATAATGTATGCCAGTGGCTATATACAGCGTATTAGCTGGGCTTGCCTGCCTAATGCCGGCGTTAATAATAGCAATAAGCAATAGCACTAACAACCCTTCAACTACTCCTTCAGGCAAACTCAATCTCGAATATATCTTCAGGCTCTCATGTGGTTGTGATTGTTATATTATATATATTAGAGAGAAATAAGGATTAAGGGTGAAAGAAGGGGATG
>JAGGRS010000173.1 GCA_021159475.1 Candidatus Methanophagales archaeon | reverse complement strand
GGTTTCATATCTCTCAGGAGATAGTATTTAAATAAAAAGTTTTTATATTAAAACCATAATTTGTTCTCTGCTAAATTTGAAATTTCAGCTAATACTTGCGGAGTAACCACTTTTCTATCGAAGTTCCTGAGAAATTCAACTAAAAGTGCAAGTTCTTCTTCTTTACTAACCTCTTTTATTTCGCCTTTTTTACTTACTTTTACCACGTATTTAACCCTTGTTTGGGAAAATAAAGTTTCATAAAATTCACACTTAACCACGAATAGTCCATTTTCTTCTTTAACGGAATTAACAGTGAAGTCCATCCAATCTATTAAGGGTCTCTCCGCAATTTTTATTTTAGCGCCCTTGACCTTTTCAAAGTAGTCTTTTACTATCAGGGTAGCAGCGTCCGCATTAATTTCTTCTTCGGTCATATTTGTTGATAACTTACATCAATTGATGATATCCTCCTTCTCACTTCCTCCTCAAGACCACTGAATACCGCGAGCTTATTCAGGTACCATGAGCATGGCACTCGCCTGGTTCGCAAGTCCGATTCCGCGAGGGTTATCCACACGCTGGTGTGCTCCTCACCGCGCCTCACGATGATATCAAAGCTCTCGTAATGTCTGGAAGAGATAAAGAGCATGAAATAATGGTGATAGTTATGGAGTTCCCAGTCCTTCACTTCTATACCCATCCGAGCGAATTCCGCAGGGTGGACCAATTTGAGTTCCTCCGGCTGTATCACGGGCTCGTAATCTATTCTCGACCTTATAAGCCCGCCGGTATCTCGCGCAGCCACTGTGTAGCGCCGCTCTATACCTTCGTGGATGATGGTGGCACTGTAAAACGGCTTATTGTCGGCTGAGCCCCTGAAATTCGAGACGACCTCAAACGGTATTGTAGCTCGCGATATGAGTCCGGTATCGGTAAGGATTCGATGGATTGTATCCGGGCTCTCTCTGACTGTCTGCTCTATCTTCACCTCTATTGTGTATAACGGGCGGAGCGCAAAACCATAGTTCTTCAGTTCCTCTATCTCTACTCTTCTACTTATTGGCTCTATCATCAGTAATAAGTAGTAATACATAAATAAAGGAGATATTGAAAGTGGGAAGTGGAGAGATGCGGTGCGAGTTAGAGTTAAAATAGGGGAATAATAGCTGGCTGGTATCTGAAGTTTCCCGGTCTATAAAAAAACGGATACGAGCGGCTTAATTGCTATGACGCACACTATTACAGGCACAAGAATCGCCAGTATTACCGCGATGATGGACCTGCCGGGCGATAGTTCGTGGAGCTCTATCAAGCCAGCAATTACCAGTAGAATTGACCATATCGGTGCTACCAGGACATTCACGGGCGCAAGCCAGCCCAGTATCAAACACGGGGTTGCACCATACAGAACTGCCTTCGTTGTCTGCCGCAATCCTTTCCGCCCACCGAGGAGATACACCCAGATATGGAGCCAGACAGCGATATAAAGGGCTGCTAAAATACCCAATACGATTGTAACCACAAAAGTACCGACACCGAGCAGTGGTATAATCTTACCGAGCTCCGGTAGTCCCTCCATCATTGCAAATCCAGACAAGCCCAGCATGGACACTATCTTACTCGCGGCAATCGCCGCGACAATCGAGAGTATCGCACCGAGAATAGCGAGAAGCGGGGTGTAATACTTGAAGGCATCACTGAGTGAATCATCCTTCGCCGCCGCGAACTGCCGCGCGGGATTAAATGCGAAACCACGTATTCGTCCTGACATCGCACATCATACAGTAGTATCATCGTCACCATATATAAAACTTTCTATTTTTTCGTCATTGTGGACTTTACCATTGGTATCAATAAACTTCTAAGGATTCCATCAGGTGTAGCAATAGATTGGTTATGGTGGATCTGATAAGAGCCGGTTTTTATCTGGTAGCGGTAGGTTTTACCGGCGTATAACAAAGGAGTATTGAAGATTATGTAATGATAATCAGTAAAGGGTTGATAGCCCGACCAATTGGCTTCTGCGATTTTTTCATCCTTTTCATAATCGTAAAAAACGATATGTTCGCTATGTCCACTGGTTCCGGGGCAAGGATAAGTGTAGAGTCGAGAGACGGTGAGGTTATGAAAGGGGGTGAAATTGCCAAAATGTGTTCCCATGATGCTTGGATAACCGCCGTGATGGGTATCGAAAACCGTTATTGGCATCTCATTCGGCGGGTAACCAGTGTGCACAGTAATCGTAATATCTTCAGAATCCGTGAGATGCCCATCGCTCACTTCGAAATGGACGTTCGTGTATGTGCCTATCTCGGTTCGCAGTAAGCCCTGTCGCATTGTAATATGGACTGGAAGTGTTTGTTTTGAAAACACCGTTCAAATACACCATTGTATAAGCGAAGTCGTTATCCGAAGGATTCGTCCACGTCCAGTTGATCCACGTGGCGCCCGTGGTGTTATGCAAATCGGAGATGCTCGTGGGTGTGGTGTCTATCCTCACAGTTACGTTTTTCATCAATTGTTGCATCTATTTATCCAGCCGACAAAAGAGATTTCCGCTTAAACCTATATAAAACGAATGGCTTTCAATTCATTTTTCGTTGTAGATGTAAGGGTCTACCCACTGCGACCAGAACTGAACAGGGTTCTTAACCGGCGTCATCTCCCCGTTATCCGGGCTGAACAGTTCGCTATTGTAAAATACGAAACCCTCGTTCATTTGATGCTCTAAATTGCTCCTCAATATCCCCTCCACCACGGTTTCTTCTTCAACTTCCCCCGCTGCCCGCAGAATTCTTATCAGATAAGGTGTGTCCCGTGGCCAGACTACCGCCTCATGATATTCCGCATCGCCATAATAAGTCCGTCTGGGGGACTTCTTCACCAATATCCCGAATGGCAAGCCGTTCTTTTCCACCAGCAAATTCTTCTTCACCCCTTTTATGAATCCTCTCAATTCGTATTGAGAAAAGATATTCTCATCCAGCAGTAGCGAGAATGCGACCACTGCGGGAGACCCCGGCGTATTATCCCTTTTGCCGTCTGCCGCTACGAGATTGTATAAAAAACCATCTTCAGCGTTCCAGAACACCTTTTTGAAGTTTTTACGCGCTTTTTCCAGTAATGCGGAATACTCATCTTTTTTGTTCTCGTTTTCGGGATTGGATGAGCACGTGTTCACACATGACCTCAACATCTTTATCCATTGCGCATTTATCTCAGGCAGGAAATACTTAGGCTTGTTCAGTTCGTTCTCGTCACATGCATCACACCACGCATCTGGTATCCTCACCGAAACGTTCAATTTTTTACACCCTATTTCCACTTCTCGCTTCGTATCGGTCCACGAATGCCATGGAACGACGGAAATAAGTCCATTTTCGTTCAGCACCGGCGCACCATTTATCCTCTCCACTGGGTTCAGTTTGAATCGCGAGATGGTGAACTCCGCCCTTCTTAAAATTGTGCTCGCGAAATTTTCGTCCTTCTCCCTCTTTAAAAATTCACCTGCCGCGATAAATGCCAGTAGCGTTGCATCTGCGTTGTTGTAATCCAGGTGCTTGCCCTTCCTTTCCGGGAATCTATTTGGTATCCTTCCGTATTCATCCTGATACTCAAAAGAATGGAGGATAATATCCCTTATTCTTCCGGCATGCCCGATGCGGAAAAAGGTCTCGATATTGTTTATGATTCCCTCGAACAAGTCTCTAAACCATGGCGTTCTGAACCAGAAATCGCCGGCTTCGTAGAAGAATTTTTTGTCGAGATACATGCCGAATCTGGCGAGTGCAAGTGCCCGGAACGCAATTGCAGCATTATTTACACCCCCTCCAAGCGATTTTACCATTTCAATAGCTCTCTTCTTCTCTTCTTCGCACTCGTATCTCAACCGCTCTTTCTCAGTCAGTCGTTCGAGCTGTGTCTCTGAATCGCCGCAGGCTATGACGAGCAGAGCGGTAGCAGTGGGGGTATTATCACCCATGGGGATTTCAATTTCACCTAAGGATACCGGGTTCCTTATTTCGCCTTTGAAGACTACTTCCCCATCTATGTTCTCTCTGAATCCCGAACCAAGTTTATACCACCATTCGAATATCTTATTCTTTTCCCATATTCTGACCTCGCATTTATTCTCCGTTCTAATCGAGATATATTTCTCATCACGCCAGATAAGCATTCCATCGTTTAGAACTGTGCAAAAGTGGCTATCAGGTGCAGACCCGTCATACATGTGTCTTATATCCACAACTGGCTCGATTACAATTGAAGATGCGTTAGTTTCAAGCGAGACGCAGGCAGTAACGCCGTTTTCCATCGCTCCGGTATCCATCAAATGGTAAGTTATGGTGAGGTGTATTCCCTCTTCTTCGTTCTCGTAGTGGTAAATCATTTCCCAGGGCGAAGCAATTACTTTCTTCGCTCTTAGCTTGATATACCGCGCTCCGCTCTTCGCACCCACCGCTATTCCGTCCAGGAAATGAAAATTCTCACCCTCTATCAATACGGATAAACCTTCATAAGGATAATCACGGTTAGGAATAATCTTCTCTGAGGAATCGCCAAAAGGCACGGAGAAAACCGATTGAGACCACGAAGCCTGCACTCGCTTAAGTATGACATGTTGCGTCAATGCGGGATTTTTGTGCTCCACCGGTTGGAGCTCGATGCTCAGGTTCATGTTTTCTTTTTCTATTGCTTTTAT
>JAGGRS010000127.1 GCA_021159475.1 Candidatus Methanophagales archaeon | reverse complement strand
GAACTGGACAAAAATAGTCATGCCAAACGGTGTTTCTGCTTCAAAATATTTCTGAAGGTGAACGTCCCGAAAATTATTAACCACCAGATTACACAGATTAACACAGATGAAGGATGATAACACCGCTAAAATGTGTGACACCGTCATCATCCATGGGCAAGGAGACATCGCGCTTCAGCGCGGGTAGGAATTGCCCTTATCACCTCTATTTTATGGTAGGGGCAGCTTTTACGGCAGGTAGTCACAACTCCTGTCCCGGAGCTTGCGGGAACCGGTAAGTGCTCCTCGGAGCCGTTAGGGCGGGTTTTGAAGCCGCATGACACTGCTCCTACCCTCTCAGATTTGTTTAGCTAACCACAAGATTACACATCGTGGGCTCTGCCCACGTCCCCGAAAACCCTGAAAGGGTTTATTTCACGAGAAATTGTGTTAATCTCGTGGAATCTCGTGGTTTTTTCGCTTCGGCTATACAGATACCGATATTATTTTTCTATATAAATACTGCGCATGCAAATCTGTGTGCTCTGTTCTTTTAAATTAGTTTACAACATTCATCACTGAAACTACGAATATTTGCTAAAATAAATAGACAATGCAAAAGCTTTTTTTATCTCTCAGTTGAATTTATAATCAGGAAGTAAAATGGGAGAAGAAGAGAACATTGACGATGAAGAAATAAAAATCAAATCCGTTTTTGAGAGTAAGGAGATACTCACCAGCGGGAACAGAGAGATAGACCAGAAGATGGGAGGTGGAATACCCGCCGGCTCGCTCACTCTTATCGAAGGTGCAAACGATACCGGAAAAAGTGTTTTAACACAGCAATTAATGTGGGGAGCACTGCAACAGGGCTTTAGCCTGGCTACCTATACCACGGAGAACACCATAAAAAGCTTGTTGAAACAGATGGACAGTTTATCCCTGGACGTATCAGATTATTTTATATTCGGAAGACTCCGAATCTATCCCATTCATCTGAAGGGCGTAGAATGGGCTGGTGGCATTCCTCTTCTCGATTACATCGCCAGTCACATAAAAGCTAAGCCCGGGGAGGTAATACTCATCGATTCCCTCACCGTTTTCGTCTCTGATGCTTCAGATAATGCGATTCTCAATTTCTTCACTTCCTGCAAGAATATATGCGATTCCGGCAAGACGATACTGATAACTGCTCACACATTTGCTTTCTCGGAGGAAATGCTGACCCGCGTGAGGTCTATATGCGATGCACACCTCAGCCTGAAGAAAGAAGAGGTGGGGGATAGGCTGATAAGAACACTGGAGGTTGCGAAGATAAGAGGCGCACAGAAGACCACGGGCAACGTGGTCGCGTTCGAAGTCGAACCTGCATTTGGCTTGCGAATAATTCCCATTTCCAAAGTGAAAGCATAAAATGCCGAGCATAGAACTGCCTTTTGAGCATAATAAAATTGATATTAATGAAGATGCACATGACCTGACGCGATGCGGGTTATACCGGGTGCTACCACCCGAGGGTAAGAAACACGTTGAGAAACGCAAACACGTCCTCCAGTATTTACACATGCTCCCTCTGGATACCATTGGAACACCAAAATTCTATCCGAAGCTTACACGGAAAATGCGCGCTATAAAGCATCCAAATTTGATCTATCCCGTAAATGACCTCATCGCGGTGCATATATGCCCTGATAAAGAGGATGCGAGAGACTACTACATCCCTATCGAGCCTCCCGTTTTCTATAACTTCGATGACTTGATTGCTGAGGTAGAGAAGAGGATATCGGTATTGGTGGATAAATACGATGAGCCGAAGAATGCAGAAGAGAAGAAGTTCATTCTTGAGCAGTGCATAGACGCGGTGTGCGAAGTAAAAACAGAGCCAAATGGTGGTCATAATGGTGGTCATAATACCAGATGGAATGGAAATGGTAATGGTAAATTACGGAAGTTTATAACTAAATTCTGGAATATTTATGGTAATGGAAATAGTAAAAAGGTGTCTGTAACTCCTTTTGAACTTAAGGCGATAAAATACCTCATGATACGTGATAAAGTAGGATTGGGCATTTTGGACCCCTTTATTTATGACCCCTACATCGAGGATATATCCTGTTCGGGATTGGGGCACATATTCATAGAGCATAAGATATTCGAGTCGTTAAAAGCACCGGTAAAGTTTGTGGATGAAAAAGACCTGGATGAGTTCGTCATAAGACTCTCTGAGAAGATCGGAAAGCCTCTATCTTACCGCACTCCTATTATGGACGCCGTCTTACCCGATGGCTCAAGGATAAACATCGTATATGGAAAAGACATATCGAAGAAAGGGTCGAACTTCACGATACGGAAATTCAGCAAGACTCCGCTCAGCGTGCTTCAACTCATAGAATTCGGCACACTGGATTATATAATGGCGGCATATTTCTGGTTATGTCTTAGTTCGGGGCTGAATTGTTTCGTTGTGGGCGCGACCGCATCGGGAAAAACGACCACAATGAACGCTATTACTACTTTCATCCCTCCAAAGGCGAAGATTGTTTCCATCGAGGACACCCCCGAGCTCCAGGTTCCACATCAGAACTGGATACGGGAAGTTACAAGGCACGCAGAGGGAAAAGGAGAAGGTTCAGGAGTAGAAATGTTCGACCTGCTGAAGGCTGCTTTGAGACAGCGTCCAAACGAGATAATCGTGGGTGAGATCAGGGGTATAGAAGGGCTTATAGTATTTCAGGGAATGCAGACCGGACATCCAGCCATGTCCACTTTCCACGCCGCATCCGTTGAGAAGCTCATTCAGAGGTTGACAGGAGACCCCATAAATGTCCCCAAGACTTATGTGGACAACCTGCATTTCGTCATCCTGCAAAATGCCGTAAAAGGTCCGGACGGTAGAATGATGAGAAGAATAACGAGCGTAAGTGAAATAGTAGGATATGACCCTTATACCGAGAGTTTTAATTATATTGAGGTTTTCAGGTGGAATCCTGAGAATGACACCTTTGAATTCACCGGGAACATGAATTCGCATCTGCTGGAGCACGTAATAGCACCGAAAAGAGGTATTCCTCCGGCTAAGGTGCGGAAGATATATAAGGAACTGGAGAAGCGTGCGAGGATATTGAAGAAGATACACGATTCCGGAATTACGGGCTTCTATGAGCTCTTCGCCGTATTATCTAAGATAGATGCCGAGGGGGTGGTGTAAAATGGAAAAAGCGAATGAACCCAAATTGAAGAATAAATCTATGCAGATTGATATTGCGCGTCAAATAAAAGAAGACCAGGCTATGATGCTCGACCTTCTTAACATACTCACCTATATGTCTTCCATTGCAACTTCGAATATAAGCAGGGATAAGCTCTTCGAGTTAGCTTCTCAACAGGATGGAATTACGGCGAAATCCATGAGAAAAATACACCTGTTAGCCACGAATTACGGATATGATTATTCGCACGCAACTAAACTGGTTGCGGAGGAGGCGCATCATCCCGCTCTTAAAGACTTCCTTACGCGGCTCTCGAATGCGCTAAGGGTGGGAGAGGATGAAGAGAAATTCCTTCGCGGTGAAGCGGAGAGAATGGTAGAAGTGTATACGAATAAATATCAGAGCGATGTAGAAACATTGAAGAAGTGGACGGATGGATATGCTGCTCTGCTCGTCTCGGTAACGCTGATTATTGCCGTATTTCTTATAAGCACCATGCTCTTCAAGATGGGCGATTTATACACAACTTCTATTTTAGCTGGCGCTTTATTTTGCTTCGTTGCTTTCTTCGGCGTTTATGTAATCTATCGGGTAGCCCCTTACGAGGTAATAACGCATTCACTGGAGATAAAATCGAAGGAGCAGGAGTTAGCGAGGAAGATGAGCGTTATTATTCTACCCACGCTCGCTATTACCGCTCTTATTTCGGTGGTGATGGGCGTGGAACCCTGGAAAATATTTCTTGTGGTCGCGGCTTTGTTTGCACCGATAGGCGTGGTTGGGATAATGGATGCGAGGAAGATAGAAAGAAGGGACTACGACATATCAGCATTCTTAAAGAGCCTTGGCTCTACTGCTGGAACTGTTGGGACTTCGCTTGCTGTGGCACTGGAGCATCTGGATAAGAAATCCGTTGGTTCGTTAGAGGAGCCTGTAAACAGGCTGCACAAACGATTGATTAATGGAATAAATCCAAAGGTGTGCTGGCGTTATTTCGCGGGAGAAACGGGGTCCGAATTAATAAACAAATTTACAAACGTGTTCTTAGATGCGACAGACCTTGGAGGCAATCCGACAAAGATAGGCGAGATAGTTGCCCACTCTTCATTGGGAATAGCCATATTAAGAGCGAAAAGAAAGCTTGTATCCACCGGGTTCGTGAAACTTGTAATACCCCTGCATGCCGCGATGACCGGTATTCTCATGTTCATATACAGGATAATGTTCTCGTTCAATAATGCATTGGCGGCGATGATGAAGGAGCATTCAGCGGAGGTCGGGGGAGCGGCGGCGAGTATGCCGACGGGCATGGGATTCTTTAACATCGGCAGGGTCACTGACCTCACTTTCATCGCAAACTATGTGACCATCATTATCCTCGTAATAACGATTGCCAACGCGCTTGCAACGAAGTTCGCAGTCGGTGGTAGTAACTACACGCTATGCTTCTACGCTTCTATTTTATTCTTCATCTCCGCAGTCATTCTCTTCACCATCCCGATATTTGCCAATGCCGTTTTCGGAATACAAATGGGTGCTGGTGGATGAGAAAGAGATAGAGAAAGAGAAAGAAGAAGAGGAGGAACATAAAATGGGGTATC
>JAGGRS010000056.1 GCA_021159475.1 Candidatus Methanophagales archaeon | reverse complement strand
TTCAGCTCCTCTCGTAACCCGCTCAGCGGCTTCTTACCCGCTCGCAAACTGACCAGGATACGCCTTCGCAGGTCAGAGCACGCAACAAGGCGAAGTGTATTTTGCATACGTCTCGATTCGTCCTCTATACTCATATCTTGTGCTATACTGGCTGGTGAGATGCACGCAATGCATCCTTCAGTGCTTCACTCAGTAACTCACCCGCATGCTGCATTATCGGTCTGTCAGGACCCATATATGCCACGCACTCGTTATCATGCATCTGCCGCACCTGCTCCTCAAACGATTTCAAATCGTTGTATGCGAGTCCAGTGAGTCTGGGAGCGATTTTTGATGCCGAGCCACATGGCGTGTCCCTGATGACCTTCGCCACCTCAATTATCTTCTTCTTCTCGTTAACCTTCAATTCAAACCTGGGTTTACCGAATGAAGAGGCAAAAGAATTCACCAGTTCATTATCGCTTCGCTCCAGTGCGCAGAACGGCTCCGGGAATTCTACATGCACACCCATATTCTTCAGTTCCTCCTCTATTGAATATCTACCCTCGGGTATCAGGTTCGGGTCCTCAATGGGCCACAGAACCGCCTTCGCACCCGTTTTAGATGCGATGATGGGCACGAGGTCACCGGCTTTGGGCAGTATCCCGAGCACAAGTAGGAGGTCACATTCTGGCAGTGGCATATCATCGGGCATATCTCGCTCAGGCTCGTCAAGCGATACTGATGCGACTTTGAGGTCATAGAACCCGACAATCCGGTCTGCGAATTCGCTTGTAGCCAGGTGCTCGGTTACCAGTTCACCAAACGATCCGTGATATAGTATATATATCCGTTCATTCATGGTATATCCTAATTATAATCGGTCAGTAATGATAAAATTTTCCATCACTCCGTGAAGATACATTCTTTTATACTATGGGATTATTTAGTATGGATATGGGAGAAGAGGAAGCGAAGGCGCGTATGCATATAAAAGAGCTTTTAAGTGTGATAGAAGCTATGTATGAGGTCAGAATAGTGAATATAGAGTCTGTAATCGAGTTTATAATTGGTGAGACACTCGATGCTGATAGGATACTGATGATATGCACAGCTTTGAACTCATGGGTTGCACTGAACAGCGCGCCATATAGCGAGGTTGAATTACCGCTGGAGGTTGTGGAGGAGTTTGTGCGAAGGATAGAAGGATAGAAGGATAGAGGTTATAGGGGGATATAAATGGCTACGATAGCGGAGAAGATACTTGGTGGTGAAGCGGGCGAGATAGTGGAACGTGAGGTTGATTACATAATGGTGAACGATATAACAGGTGTGCCCGCGTTTGAAGTTCTTGAAGAACTTGAGGATGCGGATGTGCCGAAGAGGGATAAAGTGGTTATTGTGCAGGACCATTATGTGCCGAACAAGGATATAGCCTCGGCGGAGCAGGCGAAGGCGTTGCGGGATTATGCCCGTAGATACAATATTACGAACTATTACGAGATAGGTAAAGGGGGGATATGCCATCAGGTAATGATAGAGGAGGGTTTTGTGGCTCCCGGGAGGTTGATTATAGGTGCGGATTCTCATACATGCTCTTATGGCGCCCTCGGCGCTTTCTCTACCGGTGTGGGCTCAACGGAGGCGGGAGTGGCAATGGCTACCGGCAGATTATGGTTCAAAGTGCCGGCGACACAGAAGTTCGTGATTGAGGGCAATCTCAGGGAATACGTGATGGGCAAGGATATAATCCTGCATATCATAGGTGATATAGGCGTCTCTGGATCGTTATACAGGTCAATGGAGTTCTATGGCTCTACAATAAGCCATTTAAGCCTGTCTGACAGGATAACAATTGCGAATATGGCAGTAGAAGCGGGCGCCAAGGCGGGAATCATACCACCCGACGAAAAAGTGTTCAGATTCCTGCGTAACCGAGTGAGGGGAGATTATAAACCCGTGTATGCGGACGAGGGTAGCGAATATGAAGCTATATTTGAGTATGATGCATCAGAGATAGTCCCTACGGTTGCAAAGCCGTTCTCACCCGCTAATACCGTGCCTGCGAGCGAGCTGGATGTCACTATTGACCAGGCGTATCTGGGTTCATGCACAAACGGCAGGATAGAGGATTTAAGAGCTGCTGCTGCGATATTGAAGGGCAAGAAGGTGAGTCCCGATGTGCGGATGATTGTGGTGCCCGCGAGTGAGAATGTGCTGAAGCAGGCGCTTGAAGAGGGTCTAATAAGTATATTCGTGGATGCCGGTGCATTTGTATGTGGCGCTACCTGCGGTGCATGCCTGGGTGGCTATCTGGGTGTACTCGCGAAGGGCGAGCGCTGCATAAGCACAACAAACCGGAACTTCATAGGGCGGATGGGGCATAAGGATTCGGAGGTCTATCTTGCGAATCCCGCAGTAGTAGCCGCTTCCGCTGTCACCGGGCGAATAACAGACCCTGGAGAGCTGGAATGAAATAGAATCAAGAGCCATTCACGAGCCTGTGAGCAACCTCTCTCGCCTTCTCTTTTAGCTCCTCCTCGCCCTCCACTTCCCTGCCTGACATCAAAATCTTACCATCACATATCACGGTATCAACGCAACTGCCATTCGCCGCATATACTATATTCGAGATTAAATTGTGGTTTGGCACAAGTTCTACATTCTTCAAGTCCAGCAATACGATATCGGCGAGTTTGCCCGCTTCAATCGCCCCTGAGTTCAACCTGAACATCCTGGCTGGATTCACCGTTGCGAGTTCAAACGCCTCTTCCGCCGGCATCACTGTCGGATTGGTGAATGCCTTATGAAATAAAGAAGCTATCTTCATCTCCTCAAACATGTCAAGATTGTTATTCGATGCACAGCCATCGGTTCCGAGTGCGATATTCCTGTATAAACCCGCTTCCTTCATCTGCTCGTATGGCATTCGCCCCGATGCCAGCTTCATATTCGATGCGGGATTGTGCACTATCTTGGTTTCATGCTGTTTTAACAGAGCCAGCTCCCGCCTGCTTAGATGAACACAGTGGGCTGCTATTGTTCTCGGACTCAAGAACCCGATACTGTCAAGGTATTCTACCGGACGCATGCCATATCGGTCTATACAGCTCTTTACCTCTTCTTCGGTCTCTGATAGATGGATATGAACCAGGAGGTCATGCCGCTCTGCAAAATCGCGTACCCAGCATAAGCTCTCCTCCGAGACCGTATAGAGTGCATGCGGACCCAATACGAAGATGATTCTATCGGATAGCCCTTTACTATCGTGGTATAAACGCTCATTCATTCGCATCTGCTCTTTCGCTCGCTCTTCATCAAAGCCGTCAATAAAGACCGCAGATAGCGCAGCTCTAAGCCCGGATTCGGCTACCGCCCTCGCACTGCCCCTGAAATGCCAGTACATATCATTAAAGAAGACAGTTCCCGACTTTATCATCTCCAGACACGCGAGCTTTGTGCCCCAGTAGACGTCTTCTTCGGTCAACCGCACCTCCACAGGCCATATCTTCTCGGATAGCCAGTCTTGAAGTGGCATGTCATCTGCATATCCACGCAACAGTGTCATTGCCGCATGTGTATGGGCATTAAATAGACCGGGTATCGCAACTTTATCGTGACCCTGAATCACAAATTCCGCTTCTCTCCTCCTCACGTCCACGTCCGTGACCTCTTCTATCAAATTGCCCTCTATGTAGATATCCTTCTCCTTACCACTACCTCCGCCCTTGCTCATCACCTGCACGCCCTTTATCACGATTGATGACATGGCATCGCCATTTCCCGAACTTTACTCTGTAATTTATTGACGGAATGAGTATATAAAAATAAACAAAAGAGGAGGCGGTGATGAAAGCGATAGAAGTGGAGAATTTAACAAAGCGATTTAATAACAGGGGTGATGCCATCGTCGCTCTTGACCACGTATCCTTCAGTGTGGAAAGCGGTGAGATATTTGGCGTGCTTGGACCCAATGGTTCGGGTAAGACTACACTGATAAAGATATTGACCACACTGCTGAAACCCACATCCGGATTTGCAAGGGTTGCCGGGTTCGATGTCACCAGAGCCGGGAATAAGGACAATGTGAGAGCGTGCATAGGGGTCGTATTCCAGGAACCCGCTCTTGACTGGCGATTAACGGGCAGGGAGAACCTGGATTTTCATGCGAGGATGTATGGCATGAAGCGAGGGGAGCGAGAGAAGCGTTTAGAGGAGGTTTTGAAGCTCGTTGAGCTGGAGGATAAGGCTGATTTGCTCGTGGATAAGTATTCAGGCGGTATGAAACGCCGTCTGGAACTTGCGAGGGGTTTTATGCATCGTCCCGAAATCCTCTTCCTGGATGAACCCACTCTGGGGTTGGACACACACACGAGGAGAATGATATGGAATTATATAAAGAAGTTGAACAGGGAAGAGGGTGTAACGATTGTATTGACCACGCATTATCTGGAAGAGGCGGATTATCTCTGTGACCGTGTGGGGATAATTGACTATGGCAGGATAATCGCTGTTGATAGACCGGAGAACCTGAAGAATTTGATAGGTTCAGACCTGGTGAGTCTGGAGCTGAACAATCCTGATGATGTTGATAATATAGAGGTGTTCAAGAAACTCGATTTCATACGCGATATAAAAGTGTATCACAACTATGTGATATTGAAGATGGAGCGAGCGGAATTTAGAATACCCGCGATTATGGAGCTCGCAGCACATGAAGGGATAGCGATAAGAGCGGTGAATTTGAGGAAGCCGAGCCTGGAGGATGTATTCCTCCATCTCACAGGAAGGGGATTAAGGGAATAAGGGGATGTATCC
>JAGGRS010000148.1 GCA_021159475.1 Candidatus Methanophagales archaeon | reverse complement strand
TGAAGAATCTTATTTAGAGGAGCTGGCAGTACCTACGCCTTATCTCACCACTAAAGAGCAGTATTCATTGATAGGGACGAGGAGTGGCGCATCAGCAGCAGCCACATTCGCTGTGCTCAAATATCTCGGTAGCGAAGGTATGAAGGCGATTGTGGATGAGTGCATGAGACTAACGAGGTTTTTAGTGGATAGAGCGAGGGAAATGGGCATTGAGCCTGTGATAGAGCCGGTTATGAATGTTGTAACATTGCAGATAGGGGATGTGGACAGAGTAGCGAGTGCGTTAAGAGCTAAAGGCTGGGGGGTCTCAATCACACGCAGCCCGAAGTCGCTCCGATTGGTGATTATGCCGCATGTTACTGAGGATATGTTGAGGCGGTTCATGGAGGACCTGAGTGAAGTTGTAAATTGAGAGGTTGTGAACCGGGAATTGATTGACCCATGTTTTCATATCCCCACGCAGAGGGGTGCACCCAATGCACACTAATCCGCACCTTACACTACTTCACAACCCCTTTCACCATCGCCTCTATCTGTGCAGATGTGAAATGCTTCTGCGTCATCGCACCTACCGGGCATTCCGCAATACACGCGCCACAGCCCTTGCACAGCACCGGATTAACAAACGATTTCCGCGTTCTGAGCACGATCTCCTCTAACTCTTTCTCCTCCTCTCTCAACTCTATTGCACCAAATGGGCATACTTCCTCGCACGCGCCACAGCCGATGCAGAGCTCCTCATTCACTTCCGCAATTATCGGCTCCACTTCCACATACTCACTCGCCAGGATATCACATACACGTGAAGCTGCTGCGGACGCCTGTGCCACACTGTCAGGGATATCCTTCGGCGATTGACAGCATCCAGCGAGGAAAATGCCATCAGTGAGCGTATCTATGGGTCGAAGTTTGGGATGTGCCTCCATAAAGAATTCATCACCGCTTTGTGTTATCTTTAGCTTCTTTGCAAGCTCAAGGACATCGGTTCGGGGAATAATACCGGTTGCAAGCACGACGAGGTCCGCCTCCTTCTCCACCAGCTGCCCTTCACATAGCGCCTTCACCTTCAACTTGCCGTTCTCCTTCTCAACTTTTATCCCCTCTCTCAGCTCTCTCCTTATATAATTCACACCTTCAGCCTTCACACGCTGGTAAAACTCCTCATAACCCTTACCAAATGCTCTCACATCCGTATAGAACACCGTTACATTGGCATCGGGAATATGCTCCTTCACCAAATGCGCCTGCTTCGCTATATACATGCAGCACACACGCGAACAATACTCATTTCCTTTTCCACCTCCCACCTCTTTCTCCCTCGACCCCACACAACTAATAAAAACCACTTCCTTCGGCTCTTTCCCGTTTATTTCTATCTTGCCGCCGGTGGGACCTGAAGCGTTACAGAGCCTCTCAAATTCCAAGCCCGTTATCACCTCATCATATTCATACCCGTAATTCGGCTCCACAACAGGATTGAATAAGTCATAACCCGTTGCTACCACTATCGCACCCACTTCTATCTCCATCATCTCTTCTCTCATATCATGCATTATCGCATCAGCCTCGCATACACGCTCACAGAGCCTGCAATCGGCACAGATTCCGCATTTCAGGCATCTATTCGCCTCTTCTATCGCTTCATCGTGATTAAATCCAACCTCAACCTCATCAAAGCTGTGCATCCTCTCCTGCACCGGTAGCTTTCGCTGTTTCTTACGGCTTTTTGGCTCTATTGCACCCTTAAGCCGCGCTTTTACCTCCTCTATCCCTATCTCCTCCCTTACTTCCTCCTCACCGGCCGGTAAGCCCCGCAGATAGCAATCAATAGCCTCTGCAACTCTCTTACCCCCTGCTATCGCTTCTATCACCGTTGCCGGTCCTGTTACTGCATCGCCACAGGCAAATATGCCCTCCTTACTCGTGCGCCCAAACCGATCTGCTCTGATCCTCCCGCCCTCTGTATCTATACCACTGCCCTCCAGGAATTCAAGCCCTGATTGCTGCCCTATCGCCACTATTACTGTATCCACATCAAGAATGAACTCCGAACCCTCAACAGGTATCGGTCTTCTCCTGCCTGATTCATCTGGCTCGCCCAGCTTCATCCTGAGACATTCCAGCGCCTCCACTCGCTCACTACCAATTATCCTGCTCGGTGATGCTAAATATAAGAGTTGCACACCCTCATCCTCGGCATCTCGCAGCTCATCTTCACGTGCCGGCATCTCTTCACGTGTTCGCCTGTATATTATTGTCACTTCAGCACCCAGCCGTAGAGCGCATCTCGCTGCATCTATTGCCACATCTCCACCTCCTATCACCGCCACCTTGTGCCCTATCTCCACATCCCTCGTACCCGCTTTATCCAGCCTGAAATTCAATTCCCGGAGGAAATCAACGCCATGAACCACTCCTTTCAGTTCTTCGCCCTCAATACCGAGTTTCCTGCTCTTATCTGCACCAACAGAGATACAAATGGCGTCGTATTCTTCCATGAGTCTCGTAAAAGCGTTTTTATCTATCGCCTTTCCCGTCTCTATCTCCATTCTCCCACTGCATCTACGCCTGATATACTCTATATCCTTCCTTAATACTGCACGTGGCAGCCTGTAATGCGGTATTCCTGCTGTGAGCATACCGCCCGCGACCGGCAACTTCTCAAATACCCGCACTTTATAACCCGCTCTCGCAAGGTAATAGCCTGCCGTGAGACCCGCGGGACCTGCCCCGATAATCGCTATCTTCTCACTCCGCTCCTCCACCTCCTCACCGGCTGATGCATCTATATATTCTGTATCAGCTATATTGTCGGTTGCGAACCTTTTCAATGCCTTTATCGCTACGGGCTCGTCAATTGCAGCGCGATTACAGACAGATTCGCATGGATGTGTGCATACATGCCCACAAACTGCGGGTAGAGGATTCGTCTCCCTTATCAAATCTACCGCTTCTTTGTATCTCCCCTGGGCGATCAATGCGATATAGCCCTGCACATTCACACCCGCGGGACAGCCCAATCGGCATGGTGGCGTACCTTCTATCTTGTCTATTGTATACACCAATGGGATAGCCTGTGGGAATGGGATATACAACGCACCCCTCTTCGTGAGTCCCAGTTCGAAATCGTTCGGTATAACATCCTTCACCGGACATACCTTTGCACATTCACCGCAGCCTGTGCATTTACTCTCATCAATGTAGCGTGGCTTCTTCCTTATACGCACTCTGAAATTGCCCACATAGCCCTCAACACTCTCAACCTCCGCATAGGTGATGAGTTTTATCTTTTCATGGCGTGCCACATCCACCATCTTCGGTGTTAGTATGCAGGCGGAGCAATCGAGAGTGGGGAAAGTCTTGTCCAGTTGAGCCATGTGTCCACCGATAGAAGGCTCTCGCTCCACCAAATACACCTCGAATCCCGCATCTGCTATGTCCAGTGCACATTGTATACCCGCAATCCCACCGCCTATTACCAGTGCAGAAGGTGTTACACCCGCCCGCATGGGCTCCAGGGGCTGTAATAATGATGCCTTTGCAACTGCACTCGCAACCAGCTCCTTCGCCTTCTCCGTCGCCTTTTCACGGTCAGTATGAACCCAGCTGCATTGCTCCCTTATATTCGCCATCTCCATGCAATAGCCATTCAAGCCCGCTTCCTCACATGCACGCCTGAATGTTACTTCATGCATCCGCGGTGAGCAGGAAGCAACGACCACACGGTCAAGTTTCTCAGTCCGAATATCATTCTTTATCAAGTCCTGACCGGGGTCTGAGCACATATACACGTAATCACGTGCAATAGCGACATCGGGCAGGGTCTTTGCAAACTCCGCCACCTCCTTCACATCCACCGTTGCCGCTATATTCGTCCCGCAATGACATACATAGACTCCGATTTTCATATTTAATGCCTCAGTGAAAATCAATAGATTATAGGTTCTGGAGTTATATCCTCATCCGGCGGCTCTAACAATTCCTTCTTCAGCGGGTGCGGCAGCAAGAAGCCAATATCTGAGCAGCATTCATCTGGTGTAACTCCAAAAACAACATCACTTGAGTAACGAACCTCCTTAGCTCCCAGATATTCCATCACCTCCACGAGCCGCCGCCGTATACCCTCCCAGCGTGGATTGTTTCTCTCTGGTTCCACGTATCGAGGACGCATATACCACGAGGCGTAGCTCTTTCCTTCCCATTCAAAAATCTTCCAGATGGGAATGCATTCCTTTTTCCCCCTGTAATCCATCTTCACGCAGCCAAATTTCCTTATCAGTTCTTCCTGCGTCCTGTTCTTCTCGTTAGGAATAATAGCCACGATTCCTACGCCCATTTTCCATCCTCTATAATCTTACTTTAACGAAGTGTGAGTGAAGACGGGAATTCCTTGGAGTTCCGCTTCCTCTTTCGCATCAGGCTCAACGAAGGGAGAGATGATAGCGAGTTTTGGCTTCACGCCCTTCACTTTCTCGTATAATATCCCCTCCCTGAACAGCTTGGAGACATCGCTTTTATGTATGCTTGACTTTATCTCAATGAGTATATGCTCGCCATCTTTTACAATCAAATCAACTTCGACTTTCGATGGGTGCCCGAAGACGATGCCTTCCTCATCATCAGTAATCCATCTTTCCACCTCGCCACCGAAATACTGCTCGACAATGCTTTTCATACCCTCTCTGAAAGCCTGCTCACTGAAAATACCCCATCTCGAACCTAAAGCCCCTATCTTCAGGTCTAACATCCGAGTCTGCTCTTCAAAGCGCCGGTCGTGCTCCTCCAGCCTCTCAAGAATCTCATTGAACTT
>JAGGRS010000100.1 GCA_021159475.1 Candidatus Methanophagales archaeon | reverse complement strand
CACATCGTCGAGCCGAATCTATTTCTCTTTACCGTATTTCTCCTCCGGGTCAAATACCTTCTTCCCCACTATCTCGCCATCTATCCTGCGGTAAAAGCAGGAGCGATACCCGGTATGGCACGCACCACCTATCTGCTTCACCTTCAGTAGCACCGTATCGCCATCGCAGTCGATGAGGATATCCTTTACCAACTGTTCATTACCTGAGATTTCGCCCTTACGCCAGAGCTTATTCCTGCTCCTGCTCCAGTAATGCGCCTTCCCGGTCTCAATTGTGAGTCTCAGCGCCTCTTCATTCATGTGCGCGAGCATCAGCACCTCTCCCGTCTCATAATCCTGTGCTATTGCGTGTATCAGCCCGTTATCCTTATCCAGGTCTATATCCACTTTTTCTTTCATCCCGCTATAATTAGCCCTCCTTACCCCCTCGCCCCCTCAGCGCCTCCAGCATCTCACGCTGCAATGTCACCAATAAGTCACCAAGCAGTCCGAATATAAGGAATTGTATCCCCGAGATAATCATCAGTGAGGTAAATACAGTTAGGGGTACGTGTGTTACATCATTGAACCACTCATATACGACGTAGATACCGGTCATGACACCGATGAGGATGAAAGCAGAGCCGATGATGCCGAAGTAGAATGCCGGGTTGTGCGTTCTCGCCAGCACATACAGCGTATAAGTTATCCGCATGCCATCGCGAAAGAAATTGAGTTTTGATTTGCCTCTTCGCTTACGGTAGCTAATGGGGACTTCTTTCAATTTTATGCCCCTCTTTACCGACTCCACTGTCATCTCCGCTTCTATCTCAAAGCCCTCCTTCCTCAGTGTCATCTTCTTCACCGCTCCTTTCGTGAATGCGCGATAGCCCGACAGGATGTCCTGCAATTCAAGCCCGTAACCGATACTGAAGATCTTGTTCAAGACCCAATTTCCCAGCCGATGGAGTATTGCAAATGCACCACCATAAGCGAATCGGTTCCCGATAACGTGTTCCGCCTCGCCACGCTCTATCGGCTCAATCAATCGCTGCACCTCCGTGGGCAGGTATGTGCCATCGCCGTCAATCATCACGATTATATCACTGTCTATGAGTTCAAAAGCCTGCCTGACCGCTGCACCTTTGCCCTTCCCACGCTGTATCACCACTCTTGCACCAGCCCGCTTTGCTATCGCGCGTGTTGAATCTGTGCTGTTACCATCAATAACGAGGATATTATCAAAGCCCTGACGCTTGAATGAGCTTATCACCCCCCCTATCGTCTCCTCCTCGTTCAATGTCGGTATCAGGATGCAGACATCTTTCATCCCGTCTCAGCCTCTTTCTCCTCCTTGCTCAGCACCCTCACACTGTCGCCTCTGACGGTGACGGGAATCGGGACCATCGCCTCAAGGAGTTCGATTGTGAGCTCCTCGTGTGCTTCGTCCACCTTCTTCACCCGCGCCTTCTCACCCTTGAAAGGACCCGCTACTATCTCTATTATGCTGCCCTCCATTATCCCGGTTACAGAAGGTTTCGGCGTGAGGAAATGCTCCACCTCTTCCAGTTTCATCTCACCTTTGACCAATCCCCTGGCATGGGGGATATTCTGTATTATCTGCTCAATCACGTCAGGGAAGTCAGCTTCTATCAACACATATCCCCTCAACTCGTCGGGTACGAGAATGGATTTTATGCTATGCTCTCTCTTATCCATGTCCTTTATCGCGACCATTATAAGATTCGCAACCGCCTGCTCCTGGTTTACCGTCGTCTTCAATGCGTAAATCATCTATTAAAGCCCCTTTGGTATGATGACCATTAATATATAGATGGAGAATCCAATGGTGCCAATCAGCAGTATGGCGGCGCCCGCTATCTTGGAGACCTTAAAGAATTCATCCCGCTTCGGTCGCCTCGCCAGCTTCAATATCCGCAGATACTCATTTATCCTCTTTGATAACTCTTCTATCTTGATTTCCATGCTACGCTATGCCACTATCTCAATGCCGTATTTCTCCCTCTTCCGCTCCTTACGCGCATATATCTGCTCGGATTTCACGCCCGTGATCACAAGCAGGGTTTGCATTGTATTCTTCAGCTCGGGACTGATCTGAACGCCCCAGATTATCCGCGCCTCGGGGTTCATCATCTTATACACCTCCTGTAGCGCACCCTCCGCCTCCTCGACCGTCATGTCCTCACCGCCGGTAACATTTACCAGTGCCGAGTTGGCACCCGAGACTTCAACCTCGAGCAGGGGAGAGCTTAAGGCTTTTCTCACCGATTCTACCGCCTTATTCTGACCATCAGCCTCGCCAAATCCTATCGTCGCCATACCACCGTCTTTCATCACCGTTCGCACGTCAGCGAAGTCGAGGTTTACAAGCCCTGGCTTGGTTATCAATTCTGTAATCCCCTTCACTGCGCGCATCAATACCTCATCAGCGACACGGAAAGCTTCATTAAGCGGTAACCGCGGAACGACCTCCAGTAGCTTGTCGTTCGGTATCACGATCAAAGTATCGGTGCTTTCTCGTAGCTTCTCCAGTCCAATATCTGTGTTCTCCTTCCTTACGTTACCTTCTGCACTGAACGGCAGTGTAACAACACCAATGGTGAGAGCACCCGCATCTTTTGCCGCCTGTGCCACCACGGGCGCGGAGCCCGTGCCTGTGCCACCACCCAATCCGCAGGTTACGAACACCAGGTCTGCATCTTCAACGATTGCTCTGATATCCGCTTCGTTCTCCTTCGCCGCCTCTTCACCCAGTTTCGGTATACTGCCAGCGCCCAGCCCGTGTGTGGTCTTCCGTCCGATCAATAACTTCTTTTCCACCTTTGCATATAGCAAATGCTGGGCATCGGTGTTCAAAGCGAAGAGTTCAGCGCCATAAATGCCCTCTTCCGTCATCCGCTGTATCGTATTGGTACCACTACCACCGCAACCCACCACTTTGATGATCGTCCTTGACCTCTCCAGTATTGACTCAAGGTCTCTATCCTCAGGTAATGCCACACCTTCACCTGCCGTGATCAATTCGTTGCCACCAATTTGGTCCATTTTTCCACCTCTACCATTGATAGCCATACATTTATTTATCCACCTAATTATAATCATCCACCTTTATAAATTTAACCACCTGGGGTGCGGTGCACCAAACCAGAAATCCCCAGTTTCGTAGGAGAAAAGGATTTATTGGATAGGGATTTAATTTAACAATAATATATATTATTTTAAGGTAGAGGCGAAGCGGTGCGTCGATGGTCTAGGGGTATGACTTGGGCCTTCCAAGCCCACAGCCCGGGTTCAAATCCCGGTCGACGCATTGTCATACTCAAACCCGAGTGCATCTTCAATCCTCCCCAATTCCGCACCCGTAGTCTCATAGCCCGCGGCATATCCCTTCGTGTTCGCGAGTAATGCCGCGCCTATCAGCGGCACACCGAAATTTACACTCCCTATCTCCACCCGTAACCTGAATATCTCCTCCAGATAGGTCAGTTCTGCCTTCGTGGCATCTTTATGTGCGAGAATACCCCTGTTCGTCGCCACAGCTGCCATCCCCACGGTGCGCAACCCGCCTATCTCTCCCCTGTATACGTCCACATCCAGCGTATCCCTTATCACCTCTATCGCCTCCTCTGAGAGACCTGGATGCACAAGTGCAACGCTATCATTTGTAAGTATGATATTACCCGCTGCGGTCATCTTCTCCTCCACTGGCAGTCGCCTTATTTTACACTCCACACCCTCTGCTTTCGCCACACTTTTTATATGCTCTATCTCGCGCTCCAGCGTGTATTGAGATACGACAAGCCCGTTTGAGTTACCGGCTGCCAGACACCCGATTAGTGGCATCTCCGCGATATAAGTCCTTATGACCTTCACCTCAAGCACGTGCCCCAGCTCTTCCGCCAGCCTATCAGATACATGCGCGGGTAAAAGTAATAGAGATTCGGTGCAAAGTGCGTAGATACCTATGTAAGGACTGCCATCCACATCAAATGTAAATGTCCTTGTCCCCTGCCTCTGCTTCTTAATCTTAACCATTATTCAACAAGTTCTGCTCTAACTGTGTCTTCTTCCTGCCTCGTCACTCGCACGCGCACGCGTGATGGTGGCTTCTGCGAGCCTCGCTCCCATATCTTCTCGTTCAGTGCATTGTCAAGGATCAGATACTCAGCCTTCGTATGTCGTATCAGGAATTCTCTGATCAGCGCTATCGCACGTTTACTCCTCTTCCACCGCGGTGCCTTCTTCACAGCCCGCAACGGTATCGTATAAATACGCTCACCTTCCACTCGCTCCCGCTCTTCCATCTTCAATCACCAATCCCCCGTTACCAATTTATACTTTCAGGCTCACACGTCTCCAGTTCCGCCGCTTCGGATGCGTCATCACTCGCCTGTTCGTCTTTACTATTATCCATGCGGGCACACGCCTGTTCTGCTTGTTCGCCTTGCAAAGCCTGAGCTTCCTGCCCCTCGTATTCTTACCTATTGCCATTTACATTTAACTAAAGGCATTTCTATTTAAAAATATAGCAGACCAGATGAGCGATGTATTATTGCCGGTATTTAAGATGCTTGGGGATTATGCCGCCAAATACGGGGTGATTTCAGAGGGTGAGCTCAGATTGAGGATAAAGGAATCGCTGGAATCACAGCTCCGCGAGGGTGAGAGGGAGGAGCTGGAGAGGGGTCTTGGCGGGGGTCTGGAAGAGCTGATCTTCAATAGCATAACAACACGTGAGGGCAAGCTCTCTGTATTCTCGCCCGATATGCATACGAAGATAAATTATCAGGGCGAGATCTTTTACTGCCTACCCACGCACAGGTATATGAGTGCAGAGCTGGAGTGCGCCTTTCTGCGCTGGTCCGCGATAAAGAATCCACCAGATAAGTTGAAGGATGTCGTTGTGGATTTCATGCACAGGGCTGGATACCAGATACAGATGCAGGGAGTAAGGAATCTGGATATGCATATATGCGGGCAATATGAGCGTGAGCATAAG
>JAGGRS010000066.1 GCA_021159475.1 Candidatus Methanophagales archaeon | reverse complement strand
ATCCTCCGTTCCTTATAATAATTAGTGCACGGGAATATAGACATAGTAATGAAGCGAATATTCCATCTCGCGGACACGCACATAGGCTATTCAGCGTATCGTAAGATAGATGAGGCGACGGGCTTGAACCAGCGGGAAGTGGACACCTACGAAGCGTTCAAGCAGTTCGTGGACTATGCGTTGGACGAGAAGCCGGATGTGATACTACATGCGGGCGACATGTTCGATTCCGTACGCCCGACAAACCGCGCTATTTCGCTCGCTCTCACTCAATTACTAAGATTGAGTGAAGCGGGCATACCCTTCGTGGTGATCTCGGGCAATCACGAAACGCCAAGATTGAAGGAGACGGGCAGTGTCTTCAGTCTATTTGAGCATATCCCCGAGGTGTATGTTGTGCACAGGAACAAATACGAGACCATTGAACTTGATGATATAACCATTCACGCGATTCCGCACTGTGATGATATAGAAGGGGAGAAGAAGAAGATAAAGGTTGATAAGAACGGTTTTAACCTGGCAATGCTGCATGCCGGTATCAAGGTTAGAGGCAAGCCAGTGCCAGTATTCGCGATGGGCGATATAAACGAGCAGATTATCAGCATTGACGACCTTACAGGGCTTGATTACATCGCTCTGGGGCATTATCACCGCTGCACGAAAGTGCGTGAAGATGCTTACTACGCGGGCTCCACCGAGAGATTCAGTTTCGGCGAAGTTAGCGACAATAAGGGCTTCTTAGAAGTTAGATTACATGATGACGGCACCAGAAAGGTTATATTCCATCAACTCCGCATAAGAGATATGGTGGACCTCGAGCCGGTTGTTTGTGATGGTCTCGATGCGGACGGTATAAGAAGGGCGATAAGGACTCGAATTCTCGATTGCGAGCCAGATGGCAAGATAGTGAGATTGCGGGTCCTGGGGATACCACTCCATGTGTATCACACGCTGGATTTTGACGAATTCAAGCGCTTGACGAAGCATGCAGTTCATTTCGAGATGAGATACGAATTCAAGCGCGAGGATGGTGGATACTCCTCAGCCAGCCAGAGCGCTTTTCATTCCCTACATACCGAATTTGAGAAGTTCATTGATAGATACTCCGGCATCGCACATATAGACAAAGGGCGACTGAAGGAGCTGGGATTGCAATACATGCGCAAGTGGCAGAATGAGGAATGAAAGATGGGGAAGAAGGCGAACATCATTGCGGTGGCGGGTAAGGGTGGCACCGGTAAGACCGTTATAGCATCGCTATTGCTCAGATTCCTGGCTGAAGATAGCAGGGTGCTCGTGATAGATGCCGACCCTGCCGCTTCACTGCCCAGCACACTGGGTGTGAAGGTGGAGCGGACGATAGGAGATATAAGAGAGGAGATAGCATCACCGAGCAGTGTCTATTTCTCCGAGCAGATGCCCACTGACGTCCTGATAGAGTATAAGATAGACGAGATAATGGTAAACACGCCGCGGTTCTCGCTGCTGGTAATGGGTCGTTCTGAGGGTCCGGGCTGCTATTGCCTGATAAACGACATGCTGCGTTATTTTATTGATAGGCTCGCATCACGGTATTCCACAATTCTGATAGACTGTGAGGCGGGACTGGAGCATCTCAGTCGGAGAACGACGCGGGATGTGGATACGATGCTTGTGGTGAGTGATGCAACAAAACGGGGTATAGATACCGCATCGTCAATAAAGAATCTCGCAGCCAGTCTGCATATCAATTTCGGGCAGATATTCCTCGTGCTTAACAAAGTAACAGAGAGTGTGAGGTCAATACTTGAACCGGCAGTGGAGGCGAGTGGTCTCTCTCTCATAGGGACTGTGCCGGAGGATGAGAATATAAGAGCTTTTGATCTGGTGGGTAAGCCACTGATAGACCTGCCCGAGGATTCAAAAGCGGTTGTTGCGGTGAAGGGGATATACGAAAAGATTGTTCACCTGCCATAGCAGTTAATACCGGTGAATTTCTTTCTGTATGCTTCCAGGAGTGGTGTAAGCTCCCTGTGTGGCGGTTTCACACGCTTCAGCCTGTCTCTCAGTTCTGATTCGCTCAACCTGACATTTAAACTCCGCCGTGGTATATCTATCTCAATCACATCGCCATCCCTCACCGCTCCGATTGCTCCACCATTGTAGGCTTCCATCTCCACATGCCCGATACAGAGTCCGGAGGTCGCACCGGAGAATCTACCGTCGGTGATTAGAGCAACATGCTTAAAGCCCGCACCCTTTATCGCATCGGTCGGTGTAAGCATCTCAGGCATACCGGGAGCGCCAGCGGGACCCTGAAATGGGAGCACAACCACGTCTCCCTCCTCTATTATCTTATCGCCCTTGCCTTCTATCGCGTCCAACAGCTCCTTCTCGCTCATGAACACCTTTGCAGGTCCCGAATGCACCATCATATCCTCATCAACCGCGGTCTGTTTTACCACTGCGCTGTTCGCAAGGTTACCGCTCAGCACCGCTATCCCGCCTTCGGGGAAATAAGGCTCGTCTATGCTTCTGATAACCTCTTCGTCCAGAACCCTGCCCTCGTCCGCTATCTCCATTATCGTTCGCCCATTCACCGTTGCCGAATCTTTGAGCAGCGGACGCAAGCGGTGAAGGACAGCGGGTATGCCACCTGCGCGGTCTAAATCAGCCATCTCGTGCGTTCCCGCGGGTATCAACCTGCATATATTGGGCGTCTCGCGTGATATCTCATCGAATATGTTCACATTGAGCTCGATACCGGCTTCTTTCGCTATCATTGGTATATGTAATACGGCATTCGTGGAGCCGCCAAGTGCCATATCCACCCTGATGGCGTTCTCGAAGGCGGCTCTCACCATTATATCACGCGGCTTTATATCCTCTTTAACCAGTTCAACGATTCGTCTGCCGGTTTCATACGCCTGCCGCTTCTTGTCAGGGTCTGTTGCCAGCGTAGTCGCGCATCCGGTGAGTGACATGCCCAGCACTTCGGTGACAATAGCCATTGTATTCGCGGTATAGAGCCCGACGCAGGAGCCAGCACCACAAGCCATCACGGGCAGCATCGCCCTCGCCTCTTCCTCGCTCATCAAACCCCCTTTCACACGACCGACGATGCTGAAGCCTTCTATCGGATGATGCTTCTCGCCATCACTCCGATTCGCTTTCATCGCTCCACCAGTGAGTATGATAGCAGGCAAATTGAGGCGTCCAGCAGCCATCAGCATCCCTGGTGTTATCTTGTCACAGTTCGTTACGCCGACCCAGCCATCCAGAGAGTGCGATAGAACCATTATCTCGATATTATCAGCGATATTCTCTCTGCTCGGGAGTGAGAGGCGCATCTCCACATACATCGCTATACCATCACATACGCCAGGCACGCCCCATTCAAAAGGCACGCCACCCGCATCTATTATCCCTCGCTTCACCTCGTTCGTAAGTTCGTTCAGGTGGATATGTCCAGGAATGATGTTATTATAGCTATTGGCAATGCCGATGAATGGCTTATCCGACTCCAAATCCGACTGCTTCACGCCCGCAGACATCAATAATGCACGATGCGGTAAGGTCTCTATATCCCGTTTCAATACATCGGAACGCATATAGATAACAAAGTTTTCTTTTTAAAAGAAGGTTTCTCTATTCTTATCTTATAGAATAAGAATAGTGTTAGTAGCAGTAATTGAGTGATGGATACGAAGAGCTTGAAGACGGAGTTGCTATGCCTGGGTGCGCGTGTCTCAGCTTCAGGAGTGGAGAAGGGCAGGAAAGCAGGTGCGGGACCCGCAGCGGGTGGTATGTTCCTGTTCAGTGGCACGGTGGCGAACGTTCCCACGCAGAGCTGGTTCGTCTCGCAGTCGCCATACCGCGTTTATAATGATGCGGGGCGATACATACTGGAGCGAGATGGGACGCGAATAACTGAGGTTAAGTTCCCCGCTGCGCGCTTCCAGCGGTTGAAGACGCGTGATGGCATACCCTATTATAAAATCGCACTACTGCACGGTGCAGATTGTTTGGCTACGACCACAATACAGACCTGTGTGTACTGGGACACGCCAAAGAGGTGTAAGTTCTGTGCAATTGAGCTGTCATTGAGGAGTGGTGCGACGATAGCGAAGAAGACGCCGGAACAGCTTGCGGAGGTGGCAGAGGCGGCGAAGAGGCTGGACCACGTCACTCATGTGACGCTCACCACGGGCACAACAGCCACACCCGACAAGGGTATATATTATCTCGCAGAGACTGCGAGAGCGATAAAGGATGCAACAGGTCTGCCGATACATGCGCAATTCGAGCCGCCAAAAGAGCTAAATATGATTGATGCACTCTACGATGCCGTGGACACCGTGGGGATACACGTGGAGAGCTTTGACCGTGGTGTGCTGCGAAGGATAGCGGAATGCAAGGCGGAGATACCTTTTGAGCGATATGTAGATGCATGGCGGCGGAGTGTAGCGCTATTCGGTGATACTCAGGTCAGCAGTTATGTGATTGCCGGGCTGGGTGAAAGTGATGAGTCTATAATAGAGGGTAGCCGAACGATGGTGGAGCTCGGTGTGTATCCATTTGTAGTGCCGCTGCGTCCTATACCGGGCTCGATGCTGGAGAATGAGAAGCCGCCCGCTCCGGAGAGGATGCATCTCTTATATGAGAAGGTAGCGGAGGTATTGCACGACGGAGGAATGAGCTGGCGTAAGAACAAGGCGGGCTGTGTGCGGTGCAGGGCGTGTTCCGCATTGCCCGATTTCGAGTATTAGCATGACGATAAGCCCCCAGCGGTATCGCTTCGATGAGAATGTTCACGTAGAATTCCCCGCTTTCCTCATACTCTGGAATAATGATAGAAAACCCGAAATGTGTTGCATTTAGAGCGAATCGGTGACCATGTGTGCAATATTGCCTCTTGGATTATATAAGAGTGATGGCAGCACGAGGCGCGGATCTTGTTATGATTACTACGAATACAGATGTCTCCATAGCCCCTCCTTCTCCGTTCCTATTCCCGTCCCTG
>JAGGRS010000006.1 GCA_021159475.1 Candidatus Methanophagales archaeon | reverse complement strand
ACGCGTGCCAGTACCCACCCATCAAGCTCGTTCCAGACTTTTACATACTCATTTAGCCTTACTTCTCCACTCACAATGAAATCGAACTTATGCAATTGCACCTCGCCCGTTACTGTCCCTACTAACTTGTACATCCCTAAGGTATCAGATCAACTTCGCATTCACCATCCCATCCTGACCCGGTCTGCTCGTGACCAGCGCATCGCCCAGCTCGGTCTCTATCACTGCGCCCTTCGTTACTATATTCCGCCTGATGTAGAACGGGTTGGCGGGATTGCTCTTCACGGTGATGATTCGCGCCTTCTTCGTCGTGCCGCTTCGCGGGTCTGCAACGTTAGCATACTCACAGCGCAGCAGTCGCGCTTTTATATTACCCCCCATCGTCCTCACTATCTTCCGCTTTTCAGTGCCGATGACCGTCTCCGCAGCCGGGCGACCAGCCTCGTATGCTCGCTTCTTCCTCGCTCTATGCAGCCTCCCACCGGTAGGTTTCCTGACGGATTTACCTTGCCATCTCATCTCCTTTTCACCTCATCTCATCTCGTCTCTCATCATGCATCATGGACCCACAAAGCCACACGCCTCACACCTGTACAAATTACTCTGCTTCCGGCACTTCGCGCATCTACCTATTTCCACCTTGCCACAGTTAGGGCACGGAAAGACCGTGTAGCCCTTCTCCAGCAGCTTCGCTTTGCAGGATGTGCAATATTCTATCATAGTTCGCTCCTTCCCTCAGTATTTTCATCCCCCTCGTCATATCCACTACCGTGGACGGTATACCATATTTACATTTACCCCCATTTATAATAATATCGGCTTTTATCTTCACTTCCTCCGCACATACCGGTGGCTTCTCGCCCGTTAGATTCGCACTCGTCGCGGTTATTGGTCCGGTCTCGCTTATTATCCGCGTTGCTATCGGATTTTCGGGGAATCTTATGCCAACAACCTCCGAATGTGCGGTTAGCACATCCGGTACTACTGGCTTCTTCCTTAATAATATCGTGACGGGTCCGGGTAATAGCCTGGTTATAATACCCATGTATGATTGCTCCACATAAGCTACCTCATGCAGCATCTCAAAAGACGAGACTGCGAGTGAGATGGGCATGGATAAACTCCTCCTCTTTAGCTCATACACCTTCTTTACTGCCTCATCTGATAGCGCCGCGGCGCCCAGACCGTAAACCGTTTCAGTCGGGTAAATCACCGTGCCACCACTCTTTATCACTTCTATCGCATTCGCAATCCCGGCTTCGAGCGCGGTTACTGGCATCTCAATAATTATTAAACTCGTTCTTAAAGAAGTGAACCATCAAAAGGATATTGATAATGGATAGATAAAAGTTATTACGGAGGAATATCATGAGAGATAGATCAGAGTTTCAAGCTAAACCACCCCATTTCCTATCTCTGGGCTTCATAACCCACGATAAACCCTTCTTCAAACCTTTTAATAAAATCGGTGGTGCTTCGGCATATTCAGCAATATTAGCGAGGAATTTTGGGTTCGATTCCGCGATAGTCACGAGCGTGGGGAGGGATTTTGAAGATTTTGGCGCTTTAAAGGGCATTCGGTTGGCGTATCAAATGGGAGAAAGCACAACGACATTTTACAATAAACCCCTCGAAGAAGGAGTGGGAGGTGGTGGAAGGAGAGTTCAATACGTCACGAGTGTTGCGGAGAGGATAAAGGAAGAAACGATACCAGAGGAGTGGTTTAATGCCGAAATCGTTTATATATGCCCGGTATTAAATGAGTTAGAGGAGGGGCTAATCAGAAAATTTGAGGGTTCTATGATCGGTGTAGCGCCACAGGGCTGGATGAGGAGCGTCGGCGAGGGAGGGAGAATAGAGAAGAAGAGATGGGAGAAAGCGAATGAGGTCTTGCGGGAGGTGGATTTTGTGATAATGAGCGATGAGGATGTTTTTGAGGAGGATGTGGTCGAATATGTGGAACGTGCAAACATTTTTGTATTGACAAGGGGCAGGAAGGGTGCGGAATTGTATTTGAACAAGGGTTCGTATCATGAGCACATAGATGCATTTGAAAGGGAAGAGGTGGACGCCACTGGCGCGGGTGATGTTTTCGGCGCCGCTTTCTTGTTGAGGTTTAATGAGACGAAAGATGCAGTTGAGTCGGCAAGATTTGCATCTTGCGCCGCTTCTTTTGTCGTTGAAAAGGTGGGTGTAGAGGGTGTTCCTTATAGGGAAGAGGTAGAGGAAAGGATGGAGAAAGAGGGGAGTAAACTGTGGGGATAGAGAGATAATATTTAATCTTCACATCAGTGCCATCACGAGCATAATCATAATCAGCTTTGTGATGATACTGCATGTGAAATTGACGATACTTATCTTCATACCGAGTCTCCCAAACAGGGCTACATACATGGGTATGCTGTGTTTGAGATATATCATGATTATTATCAGGATACTACCGGTGATTAGAGTAACGATAGCCTGTTTCGCTGTTATCACTCCGCTACTCAACAGCGCGGCAACAGTGGCGTAACCGGCGGAGAAATGTGCTATATCGGCTAATAGCACGGTTATACACTCACCTGGCAAGCCCATAAGCCTCAATACCGGGTCGAATAAGAGGCTGATATAATCCATAACCCCGAACTTGAAGAGCACGTCAATAACAAGAAATGAGACTACCATGATCGGTATTATCTTCTTCAATGCCGTGAATGACTTCCTCAATGCATTTAGCACTGTCTCACGCCTTGATATGGATATGTCACCATCAGCATTTGGATTCAGGATGTTTATATCTATACAGCCAGCCGCCGAACGCTGCTTGTAGCGAAATTTGGAATATAGTAGAGCAGCAAAGCTCTGAATGAATGCGGACAGGAGATTGAGAGCGATATAAATGCCACCAATGAATGGACCCAGGAGCACAAATGCGATTGGCGCCTGAATCCTGAACAGTGATTCGCCCACCACTATCGGAAATGTGGACATCACCACTGTTACCACTGCTTCATCATCACTGACTTCTCCCGCGCGATAGAACCCGGCGAGCGTGGATTTACCGGCAGTGGGGTTGAAGAACGAAGTGAAGAGCGCAAGTATACTCCCTCTGGACAGGTTGGATAAGCGACAAAGAGGCGCAATCAGTAATAGTAATCTGCTCATCAGGTTGCTCTCCAGCACAATATTCGCAATTATCACACCGATGGTAATGAGAATCAGCGATTTAGCGAGATAAATACCGATACAGGTGTCCATAGTCCATTATCCACTAATTACACTCAATTGCTCAAGCTCTTATATACCTTCTTCAGTATTGATTCAGAAACCCCGAGGTCTTCTTTCCGTTACCACGGTTATGCACCTGGATAGTGGGTTCAATTATCTCCACTCACCTGTTTGTCTCCTGCCATTACACAGGCACAAATGATAAAAGTTCTTCTTTTAATACAGGCTTTCTTTTTCTAAGAGAAAGTGTTATGAAAGCGCCGGAAAGAGTCACAATCGCTATGGATGAAGAGACCTTCGCGGTCTTCAAGAAGATGCGAGATGATTCGGGGATATCACAAAGCGAGCTGATGCGAGAAGCATTGAAGTTTTACAGCAAACACAAAACGCTGTTTGAATCCGTTGAAGATAAGAAGGTTTACGCACATGCTGAGATGCTTTCGGCTGGCGAACATGTCATACTGGACATTGACCACTGGCTCTTATTTCTGAACTTTATCGAATCGCACCCAGATAAAGATAAGTTCTGGGACTTGCATCGTGAAGTGTGCCAGGCGCATGCAGAGCAGTTCAAACACAAATCTTATCGTGCGGAACATATCTTAAAACGACTTGAAACTTGCAATTTCTTTAAATTACATAAAACATCCAGAAGCAACTTCACGCTGGTTTTGGGTTCTGATGTGCCGAAGAAATTCATCAAAACGGAGCTTGAAGAGATATTTGCCGGGATGGGCTTTCAGGTGGAGATAAAGGAGGATTTCGCAAAGTTAAGGGTGAAGGTCTTGCACGATTGACTAAAACCTCAAGTTCCAGCCGCCTGCGAGTGTGACCCTTCACCTTGGCACTCGCCTATCGGTGATTTCACCCGCTATATTCGCCTGCATCAGTTTCTTCACCTCTTCCATATCCCCCGTCTGGGCAAGCACCCACATCAATTTCACCAGTGCAGTCTCTGGCAGCATATCCTTACCTTCTATCACGCCCGCGCGCAGTAAATCCCTGCCGGTATCATAAACCCTGTCGCAGACCGTGCCATACAAGCACTGTGAGGTCATTATAACCGGTATCCCATCTCTTATCGCACGCTCCACATGCGGTATCCATTCCGCAGATACATGCCCCAGACCTGTCCCTTCCACTACAATCCCCTTATAACCTCGTGCCACGAAATAATCTATTATATCCGGATCCGCACCTGGATAGAACTTTATGAGGCAGCATTTAGTCTCAAGCTCCGCCATCAATTCTAAATCATTATCTCCACGATGCGCATGTGGCGACAGAAACTCGACCCGCACCCGTAAGCCCGCTGTATCACCCGTATTGTAATAAACCTTCCCTATGGGTGCTGAATTCACCGATTGGAACGCGTCCCGAGCCGAAGTATGCATCTTCCTCACCTTTGTGCCCCTGTGAATATAGCAGAAATCGTCTGATGTGGTGCCATGCATCACGACAACCACCTCACCAAGGTCACTGCATGCCACCTTTGCTCCACATATTGCATTCATTGCCGCATCAGTGGATGGGCGGTCTGAACTCCGCTGTGAGCCCACTAAAACCACCGGCACAGGAGTCCGGAGCATGAATGATAGTGCAGAAGCGGTATAGCCCATCGTATCCGTGCCGTGCGTGATGATTACGCCATAGGCACCGTTCTTAATCTCATTATACACCTCTGTGGCTAATTCCTTCCAGTATGCTGCACGCATATTCTCACTGAGTATGCTATAAACCACCCTGCCTTTGATATTGCCAATCTCCCCTAATTCGGGTATCGCATCGAGAATATCACGTGTAGAGAACTGAGGTGAGACCGCGCCAGTTCTATAATCCACTCTGGAAGCTAT
>JAGGRS010000180.1 GCA_021159475.1 Candidatus Methanophagales archaeon | reverse complement strand
AGCCATCTGTCGGCTCTTTT
The DNA here is from genome assembly GCA_021159475.1 of Candidatus Methanophagales archaeon. Lineage (GTDB taxonomy): Archaea > Halobacteriota > Syntropharchaeia > Alkanophagales > Methanospirareceae > G60ANME1. The sequence continues at coordinate 5,118 of JAGGRS010000180.1, read as the reverse complement.
GTTAAATATACCTCGTAACCTTTACTGCTTAGCCAGTCCCGCAGCCTTGATGCCTGTGTTGTCAGACCTGAGCCGTCCAATCCCTCAAAGGCGATAAAAGGCATTCGCTTATTCTTCATCTTCATCATTCTCTGAGATATTCGGTATAATTTTATGATTTTTATTGTAGTATTCTATTGATGATTTAAAATGTTACCCGATGAATATGGCAGGTATGGTAAATATGGGGGCAGGTTTGCACCTGAGGTGTTGATGAGCGCACTGGAAGAGCTTGAAGATGCTTTTTACACGTTTCATCAGGATGAGAAGTTCAACAGCGAACTGAACGCGCTCTTGAGGGACTTCGCTGGTCGCCCAACACCGCTTTATCTCGCAAATAACCTCTCTGAACTGTGTGGCGGTGCCAGGATATACCTTAAACGTGAGGACCTGGTGCATGGTGGTGCACATAAACTGAACAATACGTTGGGACAGTGCTTGCTGGCGAAGTATATGGGAAAGAAGCGGATAATAGCAGAGACCGGCGCGGGACAGCATGGAGTAGCAACCGCGATGGCTGCAGCCGTTCTCGGATTGCAATGTGAGGTATATATGGGCACAGAGGATATAGAGCGGCAGAAGCTGAATGTGTTCAGGATGGAACTGCTGGGTGCACGTGTGAACCCGGTTGATAGTGGCTCCAGGACATTGAAGGATGCAATAAATGAGGCGATGCGCGACTGGGTCACCAATGTTGAGAATACCTATTACGTGATAGGCAGTGTTGTGGGACCACATCCATATCCATTGATGGTGCGTGAATTCCAGCGTGTCATCGGCAGAGAGACGCGGGAGCAGATATTAGCAGCCGAGGGGAGACTGCCCGATGCCATCATAGCGTGTGTTGGCGGCGGTAGCAATGCAATGGGTATATTCTACGACTTCATAGATGATGCAGTAGAGCTTATAGGCGTAGAAGCCGGAGGTAAAGGTCTGGAGACCGGCGAGCATGGCGCTTCGCTCTGCGCAGGCACGGAAGGCGTTCTGCACGGGATGTATTCAAAACTGCTGCAGGATAAATACGGACAAATAAAGCAATCGCATAGTTTCGCTCCCGGACTGGACTATCCGGGTGTGGGACCTGAACTGGCATATCTTGTGGACTCCGGGCGGGTGAAAATGGATTCTGCCACCGATGAGGAGACCTTAAGAGCTTTTGAGACCCTGTCCAGAGAGGAGGGTATAATTCCCGCACTGGAATCCGCCCACGCTGTTCATTACGCAATAGAGCATGCAAAGGAGTGGGATTTGATTGTGGTGAACCTCTCGGGCAGGGGAGATAAGGACATCTTCAGTGTGGCGGATGCTCTTTCTCATAAAGGAGGTACGGGGTGAAGATATAATATGATACTTGAGATACTCGCATTTATTATCGGTCTGGTATACGGATACGTGAAGCCGGGCAAGGAGAAGCGGTGGGAACTACTAAAGAAGGGCGTTGTGTATGGCATAATTCTCGGATTGATATTAGGGTTCATTGGTCTGCTGATAGGTGGGCTGGTGCTATCTGTAGCAACTGCAATAGGAACCGTTATAAAGATGATAGTTCTAACGATTATATTCATAGTTGGCACGTTCTTCGGTGACCTGCTTGAGACAGTGGTGAAATAGACCAGGTCTGGCATGCGATGCTCATCACCCTAAACCATCGGGAGCAGGATGATGAATCCGAAAACAGGTTTCCTTTGAGTTGAGCAAGAGCTCAAATCATGTTTTTTATACTGATGCTCTTACTTATATTGGAATGAAGATACCACAGGATAAGCTGGTGCTGGTCACCTCAGCATTGCCATACGTTAACGGTGAATGCCATATAGGACATCTCAGGACTTATGTCCCCGCTGATATATATGTCAGGATGCTCCGTAAGATGGGCTATAAAGTCATCTTCATCAGTGGTTCAGACACACATGGAACGCCGATAGTGCTGAGTGCGGAAGCGGAGGGTGTAACGCCGGAAGTGGTGGTTGAGCGCTACCATGAGCATTTCAAACGGATTTTCAAGGCGCTGAATGTGAACTTCGACTACTATGGACGGACAGATTCGGTGAGTAACCATAAAAGGACGGAGGAGATAGTGGAGAATCTAATAGCGGGCGGTTATGTATATAAGAAGAAGACGAAGCAGGCATATTGCAACACCTGCGGACGCTTTCTGCCGGATAGATATGTGGAGGGCAGATGTCCCTATTGTGGCGCAATCGCACGTGGTGACGAATGTGACCAGGGCTGTGGCAAGCACCTTGAGCCCGGCGAGATAGAAGAGCCGAGATGTAAGATATGTGGCTCAGCGGCGGTCTTCAAGGAGCAGGAGCATTTCTTCTTCAAGTTATCCGCATTTGCTGAGTTCCTGGCTTCCTATCTCGATACGCTGGGTGGCACGCTGAACGCCCGTAATTACGCTAAGGAATGGGTGAAGCGAGAGCTGAGGGACTGGTGTATCACGAGGAATCTGGAATGGGGAGTGAAATTCCCGGGTAGAGACGACCTGGTCGTTTATGTCTGGGTTGATGCCCCCATCGGGTATATATCATTCACAGAAGAGTTATTGCGAGAGAGGGGCGAGAAAGGTGATGCATGGGCACGATACTGGAAAGATAACGAAGCCACAATCATACATTTCATCGGCACCGACATAATATATCATCACTGCATATTCTGGCCCGCGATGCTAAAAGGAGCGGGCTATTCGCTCCCCAGTGCGGTCATTGCCTCCGGTATGGTGAAGATAAACGGTAAGACATTCTCCAAGAGCAGAGGGAACGTGGTCTGGGCAGCGGAATTCCTGGAACGCTTCCATCCCGATACGCTGAGGTATTATATAGTAACGCAATCGAGCCACACGAAGGAGCTGGATTTCTCCTGGGATTCCTTTTTCATGCGTGTGAACAACGAGCTGGTGGCTATTCTCGGTAATCTCGCATATCGCGTTCTTACGTTCGCATATAAGAATTTCGGTGCGGTGCCAGGCGGGGAGATAGAGGAAGAGGTAAAAGCGGCGATAGAGACCGCACGTGACGATGTGATAAGAGCAATGGAGGATTACGAATTTAAGAAGCTGGTGGATGCGGCAATGGGACTCGCGGACTTTGGGAACAGCTATTTCCAGCGTGAGGAGCCCTGGCACCTGATAAAGGGAGGAGAAAGCGACAGGCGCAGATGTGCAACAATAATAAAGAACGCACTGCAGATAATGAAATCGGTGTGTATATTACTGGAGCCGGTGATGCCGGAGAAGATGGCAGAGGTGTGGTATCAGCTTGGTATGAAGACGGATATACACGAAACGAAACTTGAGGAGCTGATGTCGCCGATAGAAGAAGGGCAGAAGTTGAACAAGCCGAAGATGCTATTCCAGAGGCTGAATTGATATTGTATTGATGGGGGATGAGCAATAACAAGAAAGTTTCGGTTGTCATACCCGCATATAACGAGGAATCGTATATAGGAGCATGTTTGAACAGCCTCGTGAATCAGACACTGGATAGGCGTGATTATGAGATCGTGGTTGTGGATGGCGGTAGTGAAGATGAGACGGTGGACATAGCGAGAGAATACGCCGATAATGTGATTATACAGCATAGTAAAGGAGTAGGTGGTGCGAGGAATGATGGTGTGGAGGTATCAAGTGGTGAGATAGTGGCGATGACCGATGCAGATATAATACTACCGTGTAACTGGCTTGAACGAATCTGCAATGATTTCAGGGCTGACGGTGTGGTTGCTGTTTATGGTCCCATCATCCCTATTGAATCGCGATTCAAATACAAAGTTCTGATTGGAGCGTTCAACAAACTCGCTCACTTCGCAGCGATCTCGGGGATATTCCACGCCACTCTCGGGTCCAATACAGCGATAAGGAGGGATGTATTCCAGAAGATAGGTGGGTATTCCGATATGTCGGCGGGTGATGATTACGAGATTGCACGCAGGCTCAGGCATGAGGGTGCTATACGGTATGACCCCATGCTTTCTGTCCATTTCTCAATGAGGCGAATGGAGAAGTATGGATTTATACGCGCACTGTATATATGGGCGATGAATGTTGTGGCGGCGAAGCGAGGAACGCGTGCAAGGATAAACTATACCAGGCAGACCTATCGTTGAGATGAGATAAGATATGAGGATAGTTCAGGCTTCATGTTATTACCCACCACATGTTGGCGGTGTGGAGAACCACGTTAAAGAGCTGGCAAATGCGTTGAGTGAAGCGGGGAACGAGTTGAAGATTCTAACTGCGGACATACCACCGATGAGAGACGACCACAGTATGAGCAAGATTACGAGGTTCAGGGCAATCGAGCTCTTCCCTGGCTATGTGCCCCTCATCTTTGGGCTGTCGCGAGTAAGAGATATAGAAGCAGATGTGTTCCACTCGCATTGTCCGCCTCCTTTCTTCTCACAGGCGCTCAATAAAGAGAATAAGCGCCCTCATGTCATAACGTATCACTTCGATCTGGAAGTGCCGGAGAGGGTCGGGAGTTTGAGGATACCCGCTGTGATGGCTAAATTCGTAGAACGGGTTTACAACGGGCATTATGCGTTACCACTGCTCGATGCCTGTGATGCTATAATAGTTACGGGCAGGAGCTATGCGGAGACCTCACCAGTTCTCAGTAAATTCAGCAGTAAATGCGAGGTCATACCCAATGGGATAGATATAAGGAAGTTTGATGCCGTTATAGAGGAGGTAAAAGCGAGCGTAAAGCGTAAGAAGAATATCCTGTTCGTTGGCAGGCTCGTCTATCCCAAGGGTATAGAGTATTTGATAAGAGCAATGCCGGGGGTATTGAAGGATGTCCCGGAAGCGAGGCTGATAATAGTGGGTAGAGGAGAGGAGCGAGCGAGCCTGGAGAAGCTTGTGAGAAGTTACGGACTTATGCGAAAAGTCGAGTTTCGTGGGTTCCTGAGTTTCAAAGAGCTCGTTAAGAGCTATTTAGAAGCTTCTGTATTCGTGCTCCCTTCTTTTACCAGGCTTGAGAATTTCGGGATCGTTCTGCTTGAGGCGATGGCGTGTAGAACGCCGGTGATAGCATCGGATATACCGGGCGTGCGTGAGAATATAACAGGCGGCAATGG
>JAGGRS010000001.1 GCA_021159475.1 Candidatus Methanophagales archaeon | reverse complement strand
ATTACCGCTAAAAAAGAAGAAATGCAGAAGAAACACCCGAATATTGATAAAGATATGTATAGTCCCAAAAAATTTGACTTTAAATACCTTCAAACAACTAATGGGTTACGGCAGACTAACAGAGAAGAAGGAAGCCATACATAAGGTATGAAAGAGAGCTTGCAGCGAGAGAATTCAAGAATGCTAACGCTGAAAACAGCATAGCTTTGGTAGATAAGCTTGTTGAGGGTTACTGGGGCATCATGCCTTTAGAAGAGCTGACAACGGAAGTGAGTTCGGAGCTCACAGAAAGAATGGTAAAAAGGAATGGGACAGCAGATTCAAGCGTCACCTTGAATCCCTGGGTATAAAGCTGATAACATCCAGGATAAAGCATCCCCAGACAAACGGTAAGATAGAGAAGCTCTTTGACTGTGTTGCATTCAAGCTTTTTGATGAGGTGTTCGGGAATGAGAGGCAGGTAAAGCCAAAAATTTCAGGACTACACAGTCAAGATAGCCATAACAAAAAAGAAAAAGAGAGAAATGTTTTTTTCTCTCCAAAATATTCAGAAATACAGGATTTTATCTGCACTCAGTGCTCCTTCTACCGCATCCGGGATTTTCACGGGCATTATGAAATCTTCTATGTTTGTCGTGTCTTCTACTGATGTAGCGAAGCCACCAACTACGTGGAATGTTGCACACGACCCGATTTTCACGCCAAGAGAGTCTTTTACAAATCGCGCCATTTGTTCCAGGTTGTCCGGCAGGTCTTCAGGATTTAAACCTTCGAACTGCCCCGCAATGAGTTTCTTTACGTCTTCCGAGAACGTTAATTTTGCCAGATTACCCTTCTTCGCCATCTCCGTGCCCTGCGGCCCATAGAATATCATAACGTCCGGGATATTATGAATCTTCTTCGCTGTAAATGCAATAGCATAGCTTGCATACTGATTATATGGCTTGTCCATGCCCGAATTCACTATCACTAAGAGCTTTTCTATCTTCTTTATTTTCATCTTTCACCTCCTGCTATTTTCTTTAAGAACCCTCACTATATAAATAACTTTGGTTCTCAATGTTGTGTATCGTATCGCAGAGATGAAAATGAATAAGAAGACATTTATCCGGGTGCTTATAGGAGCGGGGATACTGGCACTGCTGTTTTACGAAGTGGATATTCAGACGGTCGTGGAGGCGCTAAGGGGTCTGAACCTCATTTTATTCGGCTGCGCTGCACTCGCCTATCTCTGCTATAACCTCCTCATGAGCTATCGGCTGTTCTATCTGCTGCGGAAGATAGGCACTCATGTCAGTTTCTATCATTCGCTATTCGCGCATCTCGCAGGTATGATTGCATCTGATGTCACACCAGGACGAGCAGGTTTCTTCCTCGTGCCCTATTTCTTGAAGAATCGCGCAAATTGCAGTATATCAGAGGGTATGGCGGCTATACTCGCACCCCAAGGTATAGAGTTCATTCTGAAGGTAATTGGTGGATTCTCCGGGTTACTATTCTTCATAGCAGTGATATCCATTGATATAAGCAGGAACGTGTTGGTGGCACTGTGCGTGGGTGGCATCATCTTCCTCGGCGCCGGCACTGCCATGCTATGGGTATTGTGGAGTGGTGAATCGCGTTCATACCGGATATTGAGACGAATCCCTTACATAAAGAGATTCGAGGAAGAGTACATGAAATTAAAGGAGAAGAGTTTTTCACTGCGCGGGAGTCTCTATGTTATCCTCCTCATATATCTCGTCTGCTGGATTCTGCTCGCCCTGCAATGGCAGCTAATCGGCTTAGCTCTTGGTATAACCAAACTGAGCTTACTGGCATACTTCCTGCTCCATCCACTTATCACCATCCTCAGGTTTGTTCCCGTAACTGTTTCTGGTCTGGGCTTGATGGAAGGTGCAGCAGCAGTAATGTTCTTCCTGCTTGGTGTGCCTCATGGCATCTCCATCGGGTTCACCTTCTCCTTGCTCGTTAGATTGAATATGCTCATGGTTGATAGTATAGGTCTGCGTGGGGTGTTTTCCTGACTTCACGTTTGGGCATGTTACCTGCTCCTGATGGTGGGGATAAGGCTGTCAATCCTGCCTCTGTTCATCCCCGAAGATGCTCTGTTATTGGAACCTTTCTTGTCATACATGCCTCCAAACACCCATTTCGGCTCCACACCCGTCAGTATCGCCGTTACCCTCACTCTACCATCGAATCCCTCGTTTATACGCGCACCCCATATCACGTTCGCATCTGGATTCAGGTCATAGGTGAGCAACTCCACGATATCGTTCGTCTCTTTCAACTGCAGGTCTTCACCACCGGTGATATGGATAAGCGCGCCCTTTGCACCCTTGTAGTCCGCCTCCAGCAATGGATGACTGAGTGCATCAGCGACGACAGCTTCTGGCTTGTTATTTGACCTCCTCGTCTCTCCCACGAGCATGACTGCGACACCTCCCTCTGCCATCACCGCGGTCAGGTCAGCGAAGTCAATGTTGACGAGTGAGGGCTTTGTTATCGTCTCCGCAATGCCCTGGATTGTGGTAGCGATGAGCATGTCCATCACCTTAAAAGCCTCATTCACCGGTCTGTCGCCCGCATGCTCCAGTAGCTTGTCATTCTCAAGCACGATAACTGTGTCTGTCGACTTCCGCAACTCCTCTATACCCTCTGCTGCTCTCAACCTCCTCCTTCGCTCCGCAGCGAACGGGAAAGAGACCATGGCGACAACAATCGCTCCTTCCTCCTTCGCTACCTCAGCGACAACGGGTGAGGCACCCGTGCCTGTTCCACCACCCATTCCCGCGGTCAGGAACACGAAGTTCTTACCGGCTACCAGGGCTCTTAACTTCTCTTTATCCATCTCCGCTGCCTTCCTGCCCACTTCCGGCGAGCCGCCAGCGCCCAGACCGTGAGTGAGCGACTTCCCAATCAAGAGCTTCTTCTCGCACTTTATCGTGTCGAGGTGCAACTTGTCAGTATTTATAGCTATCCTGTCCACGCCCTCCAGTCCACCAAGCTGCTCCAACCTGTTCATTGAATTGTTCCCCGCACCACCAACACCTATGATGGCGAGCTTCGGTATCCCAAATAGTTCGTCCTCTTCGGCTGTAACCGCCTCAGAATATTCTACCATCTCTTCCTCCATATTCTTTTCTCACCACTGAATTCTAAAGAAGGACTGGTTATATAAAACCTTCTGTGCATATAAATAGCTTTTCCATGCCCTCTTGTTTTTACTTCGTCCCCCCTCGCTCAGGTAGCCTGACGGCAAACGAAGCCCTGTATATATTTCTGCCGTCTTTACGCCCGTATAATCTCCGGCTCTCGGTGAATTTGCCACCCAATCGCTTCACTATCGCACGCGATATCCTGCGCCCACACTCCATGCTGCTGACGTAAATATCCAGCCCCTCTTTTAATAACCGCTGCCTGGATACGAAATCATCGCCGCTCAATGAAGACTGTGCGATTTCTACCGCAGTTGCGAGTTCGTCATCAGCCGGGAATCTGTTCTGTGCTCTTATCTGGACTATGGCGGCATAATAACCACCTGCTATCCTGCTACATCTATCACACGTCCCTGTTTTTATATCCACCTCTATCTCGCCCGTTTGCTCTACTGTTACACCTCTTATCTCCGCCTTCACACCCACTGTCACTATCGCTCTCCTTCTTACGCTATCTTTAACTATCCGCTTCACTTCCACCACGCAGCTCCCCAGTCTATCTCTATATCTCCTCCTTATTTCTCTCGTCACCTTATGGACAACCGCATCTTCTATACTTATACGCGTCTCACCGCCCCTGAAGTAAGCGCCACAAATCCTGCACATGCCCACGCTCACCTTCATCGCTTCGGGCTCAATCAATCGTATGGCACGCATGAAACACTCACGGCATAGGGAATCAATCAGGTCATCGGTTATCTTACCGCATCGCGGACAGAACTTCAGCCATTTACCGGGCGTCATATCTCACTCACTCTCCCGTGCTTTTAAGCCCACTCCTCCTTCATCCTCACTGCCCCCTTTCTCCATAGTTCTTGCATAACTGGAGATCTTGACACCCATGAGAGAGATGATAATAGCCCCGAAGAAGGCGAAGAAGAGCGTCTGATAAGCCATTGGATAATTGCCCTCGTTCAATAACAGCACACTCTTGCTACCACCCCAGACTATAATTCCAGAGGCGATGACAGAGAACATAATAGCCCAGTGCGCTATCACCCTCTCACCCTCTACGAACAGATTCAGCATCTTACCAGTCATGGGCGCTAACGCCGCACCTACATACCACCATATCGCATATTTAATGAAGACCACGACGGGTAACAGAATCCCGCCCACCTCTGAATCCACCTTACTGAAATAATCCCAGCTGCCTGCCATTCCCTGGAATGTGCCCACAATCAGTAACACAACAGCGCAGATATAAGTGACAAATGATATCCTGCCACTGTATAGCGACTGTTTTAGCAGCTCCAGCAGGTCCCACAGCAGCCTCTCGCGTCCCAGACCCTTCAGCAGTGTATAGATGCCAAAAACTCCCAGAATCACGCCTATCGCCTTGCCCGATAGTTCAAACAGTAACGAGAAGGCTAAGAGGACGAGAATGAGTCCTATGGGCGGCAGGAACGTATGTGAGAACTCGGGTTCCTCTATCAGCCTCTTTATTACATAAAAAGTGCTCTCCAACGGCTCACTCTGCTTCACTACCACTCTTCGTACCGAATCTATCTTCACCCGCGATTGAATGACCGGCATAATACTCTCGTCCTCCGCACCATCACTCACTACTATTGCAGATTCTGCCTCCACGCCGGAGAGAACTTCATCCAGCTCCTCTCCTATCTTCCTGTCCGATACGATTCCAAGATTCTTATCACCGGCAATCAATGCGAGCTCCACCGACCCCGCACTCTCTGATTTCAGTCTATCGTATATCCTGACCGCTTCGAATATCGCATTGATATCGGAATCTTCTGAATCTGCAAGTCCGAGCTCAGTAGCAGCCGCTATACTCGCTTCTCTACCAAGAATAGGTGTTTTTAAGCCCGCCTTCTCGCCTATATCATTGTCCCTGTCCACACAGATAACCAGCGTCCTTACCTTCAAGCTCACGAGGAAGCCCCCTATTCTTATATGGGCTTCATTATATTTATATTTAAACCCACGCTCATCCTCACATTTTTTCAATTCAGGGAAAAACAGAAAGTTTTTAATAGACAAAAGATTGAAATCCAGTATATTCTTTC